>JAFRJH010000229.1 GCA_017432385.1 Kiritimatiellia bacterium | reverse complement strand
GGCCGCGGCGCCGTCGAGGTCGTGAAGTCCGCCCCCTTCTGGACCGCCCGCCGTGCCCGCGCCGCCTTCACCGGACTCCTCGTCCTCGTCGCCCTCGTCTTCGCCTGGGCCCTCACCCTGCGCGGCATGGTCGCGCGCCGGACCCGCGAGCTCGCGGAGTCGATACGCCAGCGCGAGACGACGCGCATCGAGGCGGACGCCTCGCGCCGCGAACGGCTGCGCCTCGCCGCAGACCTCCACGATGGCTTCCAGCAGTACCTCGCCGGCGCCATGTTCCGCCTCAAGGCGGCGATGAACTACCTGCCGAAGGACGCGGAAAACAGCCGCCGCCAGCTGGAAAAGGTCAAGGACGCGCTCCAGCATACCCAGACCGGGCTGCGCTCCACCCTCTGGGCGATGAACGAGGAAAGCGAAGGCCCCGAGTCGCTCACGGGCCTCTTCAGGTTCGTCGCCCGCCGCATGCCCCACTGGGAGGGAATCGTCGACATCCGCGGTTCCGGAGAGGAACGCAAGGTCGCCCGCAAGGCCGCGGGAACGCTCCTCCTCGTCCTCCAGGAAGCCATCGGCAACGCAATCCGCCACGGCGGCGCACGCCATGTCGACGTACTCGTCGCCTTCGGGGCGGACGGACTGGAGCTTTCGGTTTCGGACGATGGATGCGGCTTCGACGCCTCGTCCGCCGGCGCCGAAGGCCACTACGGCATGGAGAGCATGCGCCGCCGCACCACGGAGCTCGGCGGCGCCATGAAGGTCGAAAGTTCGCCTGGCGGGGGCACCCGCCTTTCGTTCTCAATCCCGCTTTCTGTCTGAACATCCGCCATTTTTGTGGTATAATGGGAGCCATGAAAAAAGACGTGTGCCATTTCGCGGGCGGAAGGCTCCTCCCCGCCCTGCTCTCCGCGGCATCCCTCGCCCTCGCGGCGGGGTGCGCCTCGCCGTGCAAAGACTCCGCGTTCGGCAAATACGACGACGCGAAGGAGGTTGAGATAATCGAACTCGAGCGCACGGCGCAGAGCTGGGACGGCGCGGCGCTCCCGGACTATCCCGTCGGAAGACCGGAGCTCATCGTCAGGCGCTACGTTTTCCCGCGCGGCAGCAAACTCGGCTGGCACCACCACCCCGTCATGAACTACGGCATCGTCCAGCAGGGCGAGCTTACGATCATCGGGCTTGACGGCACCGAAAAGACGGTCAGGGCGGGCGAAGCCGTCGTCGAGATGGTCGGCACCGTGCACCACGGCGAGAACAGAGGAGACAAGACGGTCGTCCTCGACATGTTCTACATCTCGCAGCCCGGCACGCCAATCGCCGTGCAGCATCCCGAAATAGCGAAATGACCCGCCCCCCGGAATAATCTTCCCCGAAAAGCCGTGGCTTTTGCTATAATTCGCGCATGAAAGACACGGCAATGGCGGAGCTATTTGAAGTTGACGGGGCAAAGTGCGTCAAATGCGGCGCATGCGTGCGCGACTGCGCCTTCCGCGCGCTCAAGATGGAGGACGCGGGGCCTCGCATGGCGTTCCCCGACCGATGCATGAAATGCCAGCACTGCCTCGCAGTGTGCCAGACTGGCGCAGTCACGTTCGACGGGAAGCGTCCGGAAGACTCGCTGCCGGTCGGGAATCTGCAGCTGCCGAGCCTCGAATCCGTCGAGAACTGGCTCCGCACCCGCCGCTCCGTGCGCCGCTTTGCCGCGGCGGACGTCGACCGTGCGACGCTTTCGCGCATCCTCGCGGCGCTCGGCAACGCGCCCACCGGGTGCAACGCGCGCTCGCTCACCTTCACGTGCTTCCCGACTCACGAGTCGATGGACCGCTTCCGCCATGGCTTCATCTCCGCGATCGAACGCCACCGCGACGGAACGAAGCTTCTTCCGCGCTGGCTGGCCGTCCCCGCGATTCGCCTCCGCAAGGGCGGCGAGGACATGTTCTTCCGCGGGGCGGGCGGCATGCTCGTCGTCTCGTCCGACGAGAAGGCCCCAGGCGTGACCACTCCGCGCGAGGACGTGACCATCGCCTGCGCCCACTTCGAGATGCTCGCCAACGCGGCCGGCATCGCCACGTGCTGGTGCGGATTCCTCGGACTTGTCCAGCGGGAGGTGCCCGAGCTTCTGGAACAGACGATCGGACTCAGCCGCACGGCGCCGTTCTACGCGATGCTCTTCGGACTCCCCGCGGTCCGCTACGCCCGCGGCGTCCAGCGCGACTCCTACGCACAGATCGATTTCCGCGAGTAGTTCCACGGCGGCCCTGCGGTCAGGGCGATCTCGGCGGAACGTGAGAAAGGGAGTGGACAATGCGCGGCAATCACATAATCGAAGTCGTCGGCGCCATTATAAAAGACGACGACCGCTTTCTTGTCGGACAGCGGCCGGCGGACAAGTCGCAGGGCGGCATGTGGGAGTTCATGGGCGGCAAGATAGAGCCGGGCGAGACTCCCGAGCAGGCGCTGGCTCGCGAATGCCGCGAAGAGCTCGCCCTCGAAATCGAGGACGAGCGGATCATCGGCTCAGTCGTCCACGAATATCCCGACAAGATGATCCGCCT
>JAFRJH010000228.1 GCA_017432385.1 Kiritimatiellia bacterium | reverse complement strand
CGAGACGCGCTACACGTTCATGGCGGGGCCGGGCTCCGACCAGCCGATGCACGTCGCGTCGATCACGAAGACCGTCACCGCGGTCCTCGTGATGCAGCTCGCCGAGGAGGGCAAGCTCTGCCTCAACGACTACGTGAAGAAGTACGTCCCGCTCTTCCCGGCGGAGGACGTCACGATCCTCCACCTGATGACGCATACCTCGGGATGGCGCAACAAGACGGGCCACTCCAAGCAGCCGGGCAGGGCCGAGGAGTTCTACGGGACGATGTTCAAGGAGTTCGAGCCGGGCGAGAAGTTCCGCTACATGTCGCAGGGCTACGACATCCTCGCCGAGATCGTCGAGAAGCTCACCGGGGTCGACGACGTCGCGGACGTCGCCAAGTCGCGCGTGTTCGAGCCGCTCGGCATGGACGGCACGAACCTCGCGCCGCACCAGGGCCAGGCCGGCATGAACACGACCGCCGCGGACCTCGTGAAGTTCGGCCGCGAGCTCCTCGACATACAGAAAAAGCGCCGCGTCGGCATCCTGCTCCCGGAGAGCGTCGACGCGCTCTTTCATCCCGTGCTCAAGCCCGAGTTCAACCGCACGCCGGGGTTCTTCAGGAAGTCCGGCGCCACCGGGTTCGGACAGTACTTCTGCGAGCTCAACTCGTTCGACGCCATGAGCCACTCCGGCGCGACGGGCTGCAACTTTCTCATCGACCCGGGGCGTGACGCCGTGGAGGTGATCCTTTCCGGGACGCACGACTGGAAGAACGAGGTCTTCCGCCGCTGCGACGGCAACTTCTCGCGCGTCAACGCCGTGATGATGGCGAACTTCGGCGACCATGTCGCGCCCGTGCGTCCCGTCAAGGTCGGCTCCGCGAAGGTCGACCAGTGCCGCGCGAAGGAGCGCGAGCTCCAGGCGCTGCTGTCGCGCCGGGCCGCGGGCGAGGCGATCCGCGAGTACGACATCCAGCGGCTCAGGGGCGAGATCGCCGCGTTCAAGAAAGGGGCGGAGTGAGATGGCGGCGGGGCTGACGAGGCGCTCTTTCGGCGGCATGGCGTTCGCGGGCGCATTCGCCGCGGCGATGAAGCCGTTCAGGGGTGTCGCCGCGGAAAGTCCGTGCCGCCTCAGGCTCGGCATACTGAGCGACATACACGTCCCGACGATGGAGGAGGGCGAGCACTTCCGCAAGGCGCTCAAGTGGTTCGACGCGCAGAAGGTGGACGGCGTCGCGATCTCGGGGGACCTCGGCTTCCACGGGCTCATCAAGGAGCTGAAGTGCGTCGCCGACATCTGGTACGAGGTGTTCCCGGGCGACAGGCGCTCGGACGGCGGCCATGTTGAGAAGCTCTTCGTCACGGGCAACCACGACGTCGACGGATATTTCTACCACCGCCCCGAGTTCCCGAAGGTGAAGTTCCCGGTGGACGAGGAGTCCGCGAAGGAGTCGTTCGTCTGCAACCGCGAGCGCGTGTGGGAGGAGCTTTTTCACGAGAAGTACGAGACGGTGAAGGTCAAGGAGGTCAAGGGCTACAAGTTCGTGCTCTTCCAGTGGTTCGCCCACCTCGCGAGCGACATCTGCTCGGAGCGATGGACGGCCGAGCCGCCGGACACGCCGTTCTACAACGCGCTCAGGTACGAGCACCGGAAGCTCGACGAGTTCTTCGCCGCGCATGGCGACGAGCTCAGGGGCGAAAGGCCTTTCTTCTATGTGCAGCACCACCATCCGGCGGACACCGTCTTCTCGCCGTTCCTGTATGCGTCGCCCCAGGGCTGGGGAGGCCACGACTTCGGCCGCTCGACGAAGTACCTGAAGAACTTCCCCAACTGCATCGCGATCTCCGGACACACGCATGTCACGATGAGCGACGAGCGCGCGATCTGGCAGGGCGAGTTCACGTCGATCGACGCCTCCGCCTGCCCCGGGCTCCCGTTCGCGGGCGTGATAGGCGGACGCTCCAACGCGTTTGTCGAAAGGCGCTTCCCCGAGGAGACGCTTTTCGACAGCGAGACTCCGAAGGTCGGACAGCTCCTCTCGGTCTACGACGACCGCATCGTCGTGGAGAAGCGCGAGTTCGCCTACGACGAGGACCTTGGCGCCGACTGGGAGTTCCCGTGGCCGATATCGCGCGGCCGGCCGTATGCGTACGCGGAGCAGGCGAAGAGGTCGGTCGTCCCCGAGTTCCCGTCCGGAACCATCCTGAAGCGCACGGAGGCAGAGGACAAGATAATGCTTGAGTTCCCGACCGTCCGCCGCGAGAACGCGGGCGCGCGGGCGCTCGACTACGAGGTGATCGCCGAAGGGCGCATCGAGGACTTCCGCCGGCAGATCGAGTGCCGGCGCGTGTATTCAAGGGGAATCGGACTCGCCGAGCACCGCGACCGCGCGCCGATCTGCGTCGTCTTCGACAAGAAGAAGCTGGACGCGGAGGGCTACAAGGACATCGGGTTCTCCGTCCGCCCCTGCGACGCGTGGGGGCACAAGGGCCGCGCGATAACCGCATGAGGCTTAACCTAGACAAGCAAACGAGGACAATGCAATGTACTACTGCTCCGACTATGCGACCGCCGTTTCGCTCTGCGTCGTCACCATGCTCTGCTGGGGCTCGTGGGGCAACACGCAGAAGCTCGCCGGGAAGACCTGGCGCTTCGAGCTCTTCTACTGGGACTACGTGATCGGGCTAGTCCTGTTCGCGCTCCTCGCTGGCTTCACCGCCGGGTCCATGGGCGGCGGCGCGTGGAGCTTCGCCGAGAACCTGAAGTCCAGCTCTCCGTCGCAGTGGGTCTGGCCGTTCCTGGGCGGCATCGTGTTCAACGCGTCGAACATCCTCCTCTCCGCGGCGATCGCGGTAGCTGGAATGTCGGTCGCGTTCCCTGTCGGCGTGGGGCTTGCGCTCGTCGGCGGCACGGTCGCGAACTGGTACGTTGACGGCAAGGGCAACCCGTGCCTGATCTGGACGGGCCTCGCCGTCATCGTCGCGTCCATCGTCTGCAACGCGCTTGCGTTCAAGGCGAAGCAGTCGTCCGGCTCGTCCGGCGGCTCGTCGGTGAAGAAGGGCCTGGCCCTGGCCGTATGCGCCGGCCTTCTCATGGCCTGGTTCTCGCCGTTCGTGAACCGCGTTGTGGACATGGACTTCGCGAATGCTGCGCCCGTGGCGGGCAAGATGACTCCGTACGCTGCGTTCTTCGTGTTCACGCTTGGCGTCTTCGCGTCCAACTTCGTGTTCAACACGATCATGATGAAGAAGCCCGTCTCCGGCGAGCCGGTGAGCGGCGCACAGTGGTTCAGGGGCGGACTGCGCGTCCATCTCGTCGGGATTCTCGGCGGCGCGATCTGGGCCACGGGCACGCTGCTCTCGTTCGTGACGGCCGGCACGGCCGGCGCAGCCATCTCCTACGCGCTCGGGCAGGGCGCGACGCTCGTCTCCGCGCTCTGGGGCATCCTCGTCTGGAAGGAGTTTGCAGGAGCGCCGCGCAAGTCGGCGCTCCTGAACGCCGCGATGATCGTCCTGTTCGTCGTCGGGCTCGCGCTTCTCGTCAAGGCGGGGTCGTGACTCCGCGGACTTCTCAATGGAGGCATCGGCATGAAGGCGAGCGCGATTTCCCTGGTTCTGGCCGTCGTAGCGGGAACGGCTTCTGCAGATGCCTACCGTCTTCGGACGGGCGAGTACGTCGAGCCGCTGGCTGCAGCGCATGTGAGGGTCGTCGCCTATGACCTGGTGGACCAGACGGACGAGCATGCCGAGCTTGTCCACTCGCGCGAGTGGCTTGTCGGCCGCAGCGAGAGGCAGGCGAAGGTTGCGGCGTCCGTGTGGGCTGCCGAAGACCAGGCGACCGGACGCGGTGTCGCATTTGTGCGCTGCGCGCCGCTGCCGCATGCGCGCGTAGACCCGTCCGCGGCGGATTTCGGCTTCGAGGCGCGCGTCAAGGACCGCTGGCTCAAGGTCTTCGACACGGGCTATCCTTTCGTGCGCCTTCCCTACGAGGGTGGCGCCGTTGGGCGGACCAAGGCGCTGCAGGACTGGCAGCGCTCGGTCCGCCCGTACGTTCCGGGGCGGGACGGGCTGTTCCTCAGCAACACCTGGGGAGACAGGAACCGCGACACGCGCATAAACGAGAGCTTCCTGCTGGACGAGGCCAGGGCGGCGGCCGAACTTGGCGTCGAGGTGCTGCAGGTCGACGACGGCTGGCAGAGCGGCAAGTCGATGAACTCTGCGTTTGCGCACGGCAAGGGCGTGTGGAACGGCTACTGGGCGGCTTCGCCGGACTTCTGGGTGCCGGACCCCAAGCGGTTCCCTCGCGGACTCGCCTTCGTGACGAAGGCGGCCGCCGAGAAGGGGGTCAGGTTCGGGCTCTGGTTCGGTCCGGACTCCTCGAACGACGCGGCGAACTGGGAACGCGACGCGGACTGGCTGCTGAAGCTCCACCGCGAATGCGGAGTCGACTACTTCAAGCTCGACTCGATGAAGACCACAGGCGAGCTGTCGCTGTCGCGGCAGACGAAGCTCTTCGACAAGCTGATGAAGGGGTCGGACGGCAGGATCGTCGTCGACATGGACGTTACGGCGGAGAGGCGTCCGGGCTACTTCGGCATGATGACGGCGGGTCCGCTCTTCGTCGAGAACCGCTACAGCGACTACATCTCGTACTGGCCGCATCTCACGCTGCGTGCGCTGTGGTCGCTCAGCGAGGTGGTCGACCCGATGCGGCTCAGGATGGAGGTCCTGAACCCGCTCCGCAACCGCGAGAAGTACGGCGACGACCCGCTGTCGCCCGCCGCCTATCCGGCCGAGACGCTCTTTGCGATCGTGATGCCGGCGAGTCCGCTCGGCTGGTTTGAGGTCCAGAACCTCGACCCCGCCACCGTCGCCGCATGGAAGCCGCTTGTCGCGGCTTGGAAGCGCGAGCGCGACGCAATGGCCGGCTGCAACGTCCTGCCGGTAGGGGCGCGGCCGGACGGATTCTCGTGGACGGGCTTCGTGTTTGCGCCGCGAACGGACGGCAGGCCAGGCTACGGGCTGTTCTTCCGCGAACTGTCGGCGGACGGACGTCTCGCGTTCGATTTCCGCCGGTACCTGCCCAAGGCGTCGAAGGCGACTGTCCTGTCGCCGCGCGGCAAGGCCGACCTCAATGGCGTCGAGGCGCCTCTGCGCGACTTCGTGTGGGCCAGGTTTGAGTAACTGAAGTCGTGGAAAGCGGCATTGGACCTGGAGCCGCTGGGGTTGTCGGCCCGGGTTGCGTCCGGAAGGCTGCTGGAGTGTTCCCCCCGCCGGAATCGCGCTGAATTTTTTCGAAATTACCCCCTTGCGCCCAATTGGGCATTTTTGGTAAAATATCCACATTCTTCGCAAGAAGAAGGTTGCGATACGGGCGAGTATATCCCGTCGCGTCGTGACCGCTATGCATCACGCTCGCGGTTACGGCATGTGACCGCGGGCCTTGTTTTTGCGGGGGATGCTGTGCGGAGACCCAGTCGTGAGCGGAGCGCCAACGAGGGCTTCCCGCGCCTCCGGGAGAGATTCCGAGCGCGGATGTCGCGACCGTCGAAGGACAGCAACGAAGGGCCCGAAAGGGCGAAACAAAGCAAAGTAAGGAAAAGACAAATGCAACAGCAGAGAGTCCGCATCCGCCTCCAGGCATACGACCATCGTGTGCTTGACCAGGCCGTCGGTGGCATCATCGACACGGCCAGGGGCACGGGTGCGCAGGTCGTGGGGCCGATTCCGCTCCCGACCCGTGTCGAGCGTTTCACGGTGAACCGTTCGCCGAACGTCGACAAGAAGTCCATGGACCAGTTCGAGATGCGCACGCACAAGCGTCTTCTCGACATCATCAACCCGACCGCGCAGACGATCGACGAGCTCAAGAAGCTCAATCTTCCCGCGGGCGTGGACATCACCATCAAGGTCTGAGGAGGGGGATGTCATGGAAGGTTTGATCGGCAAGAAGATCGGAATGACCCAGGTGTACGACGAGGGCGGCAAGTGCACGTGCGTGACCGTCATCGAAGTCGGCCCCTGCCCGGTCGTCCAGCTCAAGACGCTCGAGAACGACGGCTACGTCGCCGCGCAGCTCGGGTTCGGCCCCCAGAAGGCGAAGCGCCTTGCCAAGGCGCAGCAGAAGCACTTCGAGAAGGCCGGCGTCGAGGCGATGAAGGTTCTCAAGGAGTTCGCGATGGAGGACGGTGACAAGGAGCTCAAGGTGGGCGACAAAGTCACCGTTTCCAATTTCGAGGGAGTCAAGTACGTCGACGTGACGGGCGTGACCAAGGGCAAGGGCTTCGCCGGCGTCCTCAAGCGCTACAACTTCGCGGGCGGCAACATGACGCACGGCGGCCACTCCAAGCGCCGCACGGGCGGTCTGGCGGCCCGCGACCTCCCCGGCTGGATCGAGAAGGGCAAGAAGATGCCCGGCCACATGGGCGACGTCAGCCGCAAGGCCGTCAACCTCGAGGTGGTGCAGATTCGCCCGGAGGACAACGCGCTTCTCGTGAAGGGTTCGATTCCCGGCGCCCGCAACGGCATCGTGATCGTCCGCAAGTCCCTCAAGAACAACGCGATCGCCGCGAAGGCGAAGAAGGGGGCGAAGTAAGCCATGAGGAAGATTGACGTTGTTATCGACGACTCGCAGCTGACGCTCGACAAGGGCGAGCAGGCGGTCAAGGACGCGGTCACCGCGATCCGCAACGCGATGCGCGCCGGCACGGCCTCCACGAAGGGCAAGGGCGAGGTTGCGGGTTCCAACAAGAAGCCCTGGAAGCAGAAGGGCACGGGCAACGCCCGCGCAGGCTTCCGCCAGAGCCCTGTGTGGCGCGGCGGCGGCGTGGCGCACGGCCCCAAGCCCCGCTCCTTCGAGCAGAAGGTGAACAAGAAGGTGATGTCGCTCGCTTTCGCCCGCGCGTTCTCCGACAAGTTCAAGGCCGGCGACGTGATCGTCGTCGACGAGTTCAAGTTCGAGGCGCCGAAGACGAAGCTCATGGCCGCGTTCCTCAAGGAGCTCGGCGTCGACCGCACGGCGATCATCGTCCAGAAGGAGGTCGACGACACGACGCTCCTCGTGACCAGCAACCTCCCGCGCGTCGACTATTCGACGGCCAGGGCGCTTGACGTCTATTCGCTCATGGTGGCGAAGAAGGTCGTCTGCGACAAGGCCGGCTTCGACGAACTCGTGGCGCGAATCGCCAAGTAAGGAGCCGACATGACTAAGGAAATCATCAAGAAGGTCCTGGTTACGGAGAAGGGTTCGCGCCTCAGCGCGGAGAACCGCTACCTGCTGGAGGTCGCAGTCGACTCCACGAAGCCGCAGATCGCGTCCGCCGTCGAGAAGAAGTTCGGCGTCCACGTCGTCGCGGTCCGCACCGTCAACGTGAAAGGCGGTCTCAGGTACATCCGCGGCACGCGCCGCGCGGTCACCGAGGCGACCTACAAGAAGGCGTACGTCACCGTCAAGGCCGGCGAGCGCATCGAACAGGTCTAAGGAGCTGAAAGACTATGGCACTCAAGAAATACAAGGCCCGTTCGTGCGGCATGCGCTTCCGCGAGTCCGCTACGTTCGAGGAGATAACCGAGAAGAAGCCGGTCAAGAGCCTGACGAAGGCCGTCCGCAAGACCGCCGGCCGCAACAACCAGGGCCGCATCACGACCCGCCACCACGGAGGCGGCGCGAAGCAGCGTCTGAGGCTCGTCGACTTCAAGCGCAACAAGTTCGACGTCGAGGCGACGGTCAAGGACATCGCCTATGATCCGACGCGCAGCGCGTACCTCGCCTTGATCGAGTACGCCGACGGCGCGAAGAGCTACATCCTCGCCCCCGAAGGCCTCAAGCCCGGCATGAAGGTCATGAACGGACCGAAGGCCGAGGCGACGGTCGGCAACTGCCTGCCGCTCAGCCAGATCCCGCTCGGGCTCATGGTCCACGCGATCGAGCTCGTTCCCGGGCAGGGCGCCAAGATCGGCCGCTCGGCCGGCAACGCGTGCCAGGTGATGGCCCGCGACGGCCGCCGCGTGACGCTCAAGATGCCGTCTGGCGAAGTCCGCATCTTCGACGGCCGCTGCCTCGCGTGCATCGGCTCGGTCGGCAACAAGGACTGGGGCTCCATCAAGCTCGGCAAGGCCGGCCGCAAGCGCTACCTCGGCATCCGTCCGACGGTGCGCGGCGTCGCGATGAACCCGGTCGACCATCCGATGGGCGGCGGCGAGGGCCGCACGTCCGGCGGTAGCCACCCGCGGTCCCCCTGGGGCCAGCTCGCGAAGGGCGGCAAGACCCGCGCGAAGAGGAAGGCGTCCGACAAGGTCATCGTCAAGAGGAGGAAATAACACATGGCACGTTCTCTCAAGAAGGGACCCTATGTGGAGGAGAGCCTCCTCCGCAAGGTCGAGAAGATGCAGGCGAGTGGGAAGAAGCAGCCGATCAAGACCTGGAGCCGCCGCTCTATGGTGATTCCGGACTTCGTCGGGCTCACGTTCGCGATCCACAACGGACGGCAGCACATGCCGATCTTCATAACCGAAAACATGGTCGGCCACCGTCTCGGCGAGTTTGCCCCCACGCGCACGTTCAAGTCGCACGGCAACTCCGCCGCCAAGGTCGAGAAGAAGTAAGGGGAGATAGGCAATGGAAGTCATCGCTGTAACCCGCAACGCGCGCATGTCGGCCTTCAAGGGCCGTCCGCTCGCCCGCGCCTGCCAGGGGCTCAAGGCCTCCGAGGCGCTCAAGGTGGTCGAGTTCTCGCCCAAGAAGGCGGCCGAGATCATCCGCAAGACGCTGCTCTCCGCCGTCGCCAACGCCAGGAACAACAACGGCGTCAAGGAGGCCGGCGAGCTGACCGTCAAGCTCTGCGTCCTCGACGAGTCGGTCAGGATGCGCCGCTACTGGCCCACGGCCCGCGGCTCCGCGCACCCGATCGCCCGCCGCATGTGCCACTGCAAGGTCGTCCTGACGGACGCCAAGAAGGAGACGAAGTAATGGGACAGAAAGTCAACCCCGTAGGTTTCCGCATCGGCGTCAACCACGCCTGGGGCAGCCGCTGGTTCGCGCCAAAGAAGACGTTCGGCGCGTACCTCATCGAGGACCAGAAGATCCGCGAGGTGGTCAAGGGCAAGCTGGCCGAGGCCGGCATCTCGAAGATCCTCGTCGAGCGCTACGCCAACCGCGTCCGCGTGACCCTCTTCAGCGCCCGTCCGGGCGTTATCATCGGCCGCAAGGGCGGTGACGTCGAGGCGATCCGCGCCGAGCTCGAGAAGATGACCAAGAAGGAGGTCTACCTCGAGATCAAGGAGGTGCAGGGAGCCGACGCCGACGCTCAGCTCGTCGCCGAGGGCATCGCCCAGCAGCTCGAGAGGCGCATCGCCCTCAAGCGCGCCATGAAGCGCGCCATGAAGGTCGCGATGGACATGGGCGTGGACGGCATCAAGGTCCATGCGGGCGGCCGCATCAACGGCGCGGAGATCGCGCGCGTCGAGTGGTCCCGCGAGGGCAAGGTGCCGCTGCACACGCTCCGCGCGAACATCGACTACGGATTCGCAGAGGCCAACCCCACCGCCGGCAAGCTCGGCGTGAAGGTGTGGATCTGCAAGCCCGAGAATTTCCAGCCGAGCCGCCGTCCGGAGGGCCGCCGCGAGCGCGGCGACCGGGGCGAGCGCGGCGAGCGCAAGGAGCGGAGGTAAGCCATGCCGTTGATGCCCAAGAGGGTCAAGTACCGTAAACAGTCCAAAGGCAACCGCGGCGGCTGGGCCACCTCGGGCGCCGAGCTCGCGTACGGCGAGTTCGGGCTCAAGGCGACCACGCGCGG
>JAFRJH010000227.1 GCA_017432385.1 Kiritimatiellia bacterium | reverse complement strand
GTCGGAAGACTCGCCGACGCCGCGGAGCCTCAGCCCCGCCGGAGCCTCGCCGGCGGACTCCGCCCTCTCGAGCGCGAAGAGCGCCACGCCCTCGCCGAGGTTGATTCCGTCGCGGTCCGGGGCGAGCGGACGGCACCGCCCCGCAGAAAGGGCGCCCAGCGCGTGGAAACCGTTCATCGCGAACCGGCACCGTCCGTCCACGCCACCCGTCACCACCGCGTCGCATACGCCGCGCTCCAGGAGACGCCGCGCCGCGCCGAAGGCCTTTGTGGCGCTCGAGCACGCCGTGGAGACGGTGTACGCCGGGCCACGGGCGCCGAGAAGCCTCTTCAGGTACATCGACGGCGTCCCAAGCTCGACCATCGAGAAGTCGAAGCCGGCGGGCGGCGCGGCCTCGCCCGAGTCGAGCCATCTGTCCACATACCCCTCCGCCTCGTCGATCCCCGTGTTGCTCGCGCCGAGGACGACGCCGACGCGGTCCGCGCCGTACCTCTCCACAAGCGCAGCGAACGCCGGCTCGGACTCGACGGCAAGCCCGAGAAGCCGGTTGGAACGCATGTTCCACTCCTTCTCCGCTATCACGGGAAGCTCGCACGGGACAGTCCCGAACCATATCGCGCGCCCGGGGATGTCGCCTGAAATCTCCTTCATCCCGGGCGCCTCGCGGCGGAGGTAGTTCGCAAGCGTCTCGGCGTTGCCTGTGCCGAGCGCGGACGCGACGAAGAACCTGGAGACGACGGCGGACATCACTTCTTCTCCGGTTCCTCCCCGGCCTTCGCGGCTCCGCTGGCGGACATGAACGCCGTCGCGTCGGCCATTACGCGGTCGGTAAGCGCAGACAGGCACCAGTTCTGCATGACGCTGTGCGACGTCTGGTCGGACCCCGCCGGGCTGAAGATCGGTATCGGCCCCCACACCGCCGCGGTGTACTTCTCGGCGTAGTCGTGGTGCATCAGCATGTCGCCCGTCTTCGCGTCGTATATCCTGAGCTTCGCCGTCCAGGTCTCCGCGCCGTAGTCCGCCGAGAGCGCAGAAAGGAGAAGCCACAGCACCTCCGCAGTCCGGTCGCCGTCATCCACCATGGGGCCAGCGAACTTGACCTCGACGCGGTAGTCGGCGTTCGTCACGCCGACGACGAAGCCGGCGTCCTCGAGAGTGTCCTGCGCGCGCTCGGCGTAGGCCGTCGTCGGATTCGTCTGCGGGATGTAGGAAGTCGTCGAGTATGTCTGCGGATACACGGCGCCGCAGTGGTAGCGCCCGTGGCGGTAGTAGCCCGGCGAATGGCGCCAGACCGTCTCGTAGCCGTAGACGGGCAGATAGGAGGTTATGTTGGCCTCGAAGCCGGATATCTGCACGACAACTCGCTTTTCGGCGGGCGCATGGGACATCTGCACCTCGGGGTAGTCGCAGTGGTGCACCGTGAAGCATCCCGTTGCAAGGGCCGCGAGCGCGCCCGCGGCGGCGAACATGGCGATATTCCTCATTTCATCAGCTCCTTTGCCCTTTTCTCCGCGATTTCCGCGATTTCCTTATGTCCAAGAGCCCTCATGCAGGCAGCGTACTTGAGCATCGCCGCCGTGTCCTTCGGACGCACCGAAACCATCGTCTCGTAGCACTTCGCCGCGCCCTTCAGGTTGCCGACGCGCTCGAATGCGACGGCGTTGACGGCAAGCCGGTATAGACGGTCGAGAAGCATGGAGTCGTGGGGATTCACCAGCATCGCGTCCGCCCATTTCGCTATTGCGTCGTCGATCCTGCCGTTCTCCATCGCCAGCATGCCGCCCTCGACGATGGAACGGCGGACGTTCTGCCTGCTCCGCATCTCGCCCGTCACGGATCGGTAGATGTCGTCGTCAAGGTCGCCGGGGACGATCCAGTCCATCGGAGGCGGCGTCCTCGCCACGAAGAACTCGGGCCGCACCTTCGCCTTCATGTCTCCGGCCTCGAACGCGGGCATCACGTCCTCGCGCCGCCCGACATAGCTCGCGAAAAGGTCCGCAAGAGACCCGCACTCCGCCTTCGCGAGATCCTCGAACGCCCCCTCGCGCGAGAACATGTCGAGCATCGCGCTCAGCTTGATCCTGCGCGCCTTCGCGCGCCCGACCAGCATCCAGTCGTGCTCGCCCGGCATCCAGAGGCGGAAGTCCTCGCATGGGAAGCGCTCGATCAGCGCCCTGAAGTCGCCGGCGGACATGTTGCGGACGTCGAGCCGCCACGCCGCGACGCCGTTCTCGGTCATCCTCTGCGCGAGGCGCTTCCAGTCGGCGCCCCTTCCGGACGCGAACACGATGTCGGCGCGCCCCTCGTCCGCCGCGCCGATGCACTTGAGCCCGGCATGGGAGAAGTACCCCTTCATCTCGTCGTCCACGCCGTCCGCCGCGAACACGCGCTTCGCGTCCGGCTTCTCAAGAAGCGCGATGTGCGCGGACACGATCCCGAGCGGCTTGTAGCGGTATTCCTCCGGCGTCTCCGCCGCGGCGCGCCCGCCACGGTCGAGGAGCAGGCACGAAACCCCCGCCGCGATCCCGAGGAGCGCGAACACGAGGGCGACGACGGCGACGATTCTGCGGCGACGGGTCATGACAGCGCCTCCCTTATCTCGGCGACGCATTTCGGGACGACGCCCTTCCGCCGCTCGACGGCCGCCGCCGCGCGCGCGCCGAGTCCGCCGTCGCCGTCCCTGAGCCAGCCGACGAGGGTCCTGCCGAGCTCCGCCTCGTCCGCCGCCTGCACGATCCCGCCGCCATCCAGGAGGTCGCTCATCACGGGTCGGAAATTCTCCGTGTTCGGCCCGACGGCGGTCGGCTTCCCGCAGAGGCACGGCTCGATCATGTTCTGGCTGCCGTGCTCGCAGAGCGACTTGCCGACGACCACCGCGTCGGCGATCCCGTACAGCCCCATGAGCTCGCCTGTCGTGTCCGCGAGCAGCACCTCGCGCCCCGCGGCGGAACCGCCGCGGACGTCCCCGCGCGAGCGGCGCACGCAGCCGAAGCCCGCGGCGCGGATGTTCGCCTCCACCGCGTCCGCCTTCTCGAAGTGCCGCGGCGCGATCACGAGGAGCGCGTCGACTCCAGCGTCGAGGGCCTTGCGGTAGATGCGCAGCATCGCCTCGTCCTCGCCAGGCCAGGTCGATCCGCCGAGAAGGACCTTGGGACGCGCCGCGTCGCCGCCGAAGACCCACTTCGCGAGCTCGGCCTCCTTCTCCGGATCCCTGTGCGCCACGTCGAACTTGAAGCTCCCCGCCACCACCGCAATCCCGGCGTCGGACTCGCGCATCGCCGCGCGCAGGCGCTCCGCGTCGAGTTCGCTCTGGGCGAAGATGCGCGTGAAGCAGGAGAACACGTCCCTGAAGAAGAACTTCCCGAGGCGGTAGCGCGGCGCGCTTCGGTCCGAGACCCTGGCGTTCACGAGAAACACCGGGACGCCGTGGCGCTTCGCGGCGCGGATGAAGTTGGGCCATATCTCGGACTCGGTCAGGACGAGCGCGCGCGGGCGGATCGTGCGCAGCGCGGACTTCACGAAGTTCGGGAAGTCGAGCGGGTTGTATATGAGCGCGTCGCGCTCCGTCACCTCGCGCGAGGCCATCTTCCAGCCCGTCGAGCTCGTCGTCGAGAAGCAGAACCTGACGCCCGGCTCGGCCCTGCGCCATTCGCGCATGAGCTGGCCCGCGACCTGGACCTCGCCGACGGAGACTGCGTGTATCCACACGGGGTCCGACGGCGAGGCCGCGCGCGCCGCCGGGGAGTGGGAGTCGTAGAGGTCCCGGTGGAAGAACCCGGCCACCTCAGGCGGATAGAGGGCAAACCGGTCGAGGAATCGCGCGGCGTATCCGCCGCGCCTGGACATCCGCAGGATAAAGCCCGGCAGAAGCAGCGGGTATACCGCCGCGAAAAGGAGGTTGTAGAGAACCCACTTCATCAGGCCTTGAGCGTCCCGAACGGCGAAAGCGTCGTTCCGGGCTCCACGTCCTTGAGGACGGGCGTTCCGCACGCCACGACCGCACCCTCGCCGACGGACATCCCGGGCGCGGTGCAGCTGTTGGTCCCCATGAATACGGACCTGCCGATCTTCGTGTGCCCGCTGAGGGAGACGCCGGGGCAGATGTTGGCGAAGTCGCCCACGACCGAGTCGTGCCCCACGCCCGCACGCGCGTTGATGATCACGAACTTGCCGATGTCGGTTCCGACCGAGACGACCGCCTCGGCCGCGATGTACGTGCCGTGGCGGAACTCCGTGGTCGGCGAGACCTGGGCGGAGGGATCGATGATCGCCGGGAAGTCGTGCCCGCGGAGGCGGCGGTAGATGTCGGCGCGGACCTTGTTGTCGCCGATCGCGACGAAGACGGACGCGCCTGGATTGTCCTTGGACGCCTGCTCGCAGCTGCCGAGCATCGGGTAGCCCTCGAAGTTCCCCGCCTTCTTGGCGGGGTCGTCGTCGGCAAAGCCGATGATGTTCCAGAGCGGCTGCTGCGCCGCCTTGTTGATGCGCTCGACGGTCCAGACGGCCTCGCGCCCGAGCCCGCCGGCACCCACGATGAACAGATCTCTCATATCCACCTCCTTGATGTCCCTCAATTATACCAAATTTTGGGCCCTTTAGGCGCGAAACCCTGATGTTGCGGGGAATTGCGGGGCGGAGCTCCCCAGGAGGACCGGCCCGGCGACGACGAACGGCGCACGGGGGATCGAAGCGAGGTCGAACCGCGGCAGAAGCGCCGCGAGCGAAACGCCCTCGCCCTTCGCGCACCATCCGCAGGACTCGGCGAGGAAGCCGATCACCTCCTCCGGCGCGGCGCCGCCCGCGCGGTACGCGGCGATGCGCGTGTCCCCGTGCCTCTTCGCGAGGCGGCGGCCGTCTGGTCCGACGACGAGCGGCACATGCAGATAGCGGATTGGGGGCGCGGACGGCGCAAGCGCCCGCGCGAGGAGGATCTGCGCCGGGGTGGCGGCAAGGAGGTCGTCGCCGCGCACGACCTCCGTGACGCCCATCGCGAGGTCGTCTACGGCCGCCGCGAGCGTGTACCCCGCGCCTCCCTCGTCGCGAGCGAGCGGAAAGTCGCCGAGCGTAGCCGCTACGTCCTGCGAGCAAGGGCCCGCGAATGCGTCGACGAACGAGACGACGGCCCCGTCCGGCGTCAGGACCCGCCAGCAGGGCGTGCGGCCGGAAGACGCGAGAGCCTCCGCCCAGTCGCCGAACCTCCCGCGGCATGTCCCGGGGTAGAAGAGCTGTTCGCCGGCGTGGGGGGCGGACTGCGCGGCCTCGACGTCGCGCCGCGAGCATGCGCAGGGGTAGACCAGCCCTTGCGCGCGGAGGCGTCCAAGCGCCTCGCGGTAGAGGTCCCTGCGCTCCGACTGGACGTACT
>JAFRJH010000226.1 GCA_017432385.1 Kiritimatiellia bacterium | reverse complement strand
CCCGCGGTCCCGTCTGTGGGTTGTACTTCTCTTTAGTTCCCAGGCTTCAGGCTTTTTGCCGGTGACCATGGAGGAGCTGTCACACCCGTTCCCATTCCGAACACGGAAGTTAAGGGCTCCATCGCCGAGGGTAGTGCGGGACTCGCCCGTGCGAGAGTAGGACGTCGCCGGCTTTTTCGTTTTCAAAAAAGCCGTCGACTACGTCGCACCCCCGCCAGGGCGCCCTCCGGGCTCGGCTTCGCCGAGGGGGATATGGCTTTTTTGTTTTCACAAAAAAGCCGTCGACTACGTCGCGCCCCCGCCAGGGCGTCCTTCGGGCTCGGCTTCGCCGAGGGGGATACGGCTTTTTTGTTTTTCTTGAATTCTGCTCGGCCGCACGGCCCTCAAATGTGATATAATATATTTTTTAAAGGAGAAAAGGAATGGCAAAGCTGACGTTCAAGGAGGAGCTGTGCAAGGGGTGCGGCCTGTGCGTGACCGCGTGTCCGAAAAAGCTTCTCGCGATTTCCAAGACCAAGCTCAACCACAAGGGCCACGCCCCGGTGGAGCTGACGAAGCCTGAGGAGTGCGTCGGGTGCGCGAGCTGCGCGCTCATGTGCCCCGACTGCGTGATTACCGTGGAAAGGTAGGAACGGACGGGGCCTCTGGCGGCCCCGCACCTCACCCAAGGAAAAAGATATGAGTTCAAAAGTACTGATGAAGGGCAACGAAGCTATCGCCGAAGCGGCGATACGCTGCGGTTGCAGGCACTATTTCGGCTATCCGATCACGCCGCAGACCGAGATCGCGGCGTACATGTCGAAGCGCATGCCGAAGATCGGCGGCACGTTCCGCCAGGCGGAGAGCGAAAACGCAGCGATCAACATGGTCTACGGCGGCGCCTCCACCGGGCGCCGCGCGATGACGGCGAGCTCCTCGCCGGGCATCTCGCTCAAGGCCGAGGGCATGAGTTACCTCGCTGGCGCGGACCTTCCGGCGCTGATCGTCAATGTCCAGCGCGGCGGCCCCGGCCTCGGCGGCATCCAGCCGTCGCAGTCCGACTACTTCTTCATGACCCGCGGCCCTGGCCACGGCGACTTCCACATCATCGTCCTCGCGCCGGCGACGGTGCAGGAGATGGCCGACATGACGCGTCTCGCGTTCGAGCTCGGAGAGAAGTACCGCATGCCCGCGATGCTGCTTGCGGACGGCACGATGGGCCAGATGATGGAGCCGGTCGTCCTCCCCGAGGATACGGTAGACCCCGAGTCCATCCCCGCGACGAAGCCGTGGGCGACGACGGGCACGCAGATGAAGCGCGCGCACAACATCGTCAACTCCCTCTACCTCAAGCCCGACGAGCTGGAGAAGACCAACTTCGAGCGGTACGAGCGCTATGCCAAGCTTGAGAAGGAGGAGTGCCGCTGGGAGGAGTACATGATGGACGACGCCGAGGTTTGCGTCGTATCGGTCGGCATCACCGCGCGCGTGTCCAAGAACGCGATCGTCGCGGCGCGCAAGGAGGGCATCAAGGTCGGCATGATCCGTCCGATCACGCTCTATCCGTTCCCGAAGGATGCGCTGGCGAAGGCCGCCGCGAAGGTGAAGAGCTTCCTCACGGTGGAGCTCAACATGGGCCAGATGAACGAAGACGTGAAGCTCGCGGTCAACTGCTCGAAGCCGGTCAACATGTGCAACCGCGTCGGCGGCATGATCCCGAGCGCCGACGAGGTGCTCGCGGCGATCAGGAAGGAGGCGAAGTAAAATGGCGGTTGTTTTCCAGAAGCCCAAGTCCCTCACGGACGTTCCCTACCACTACTGCCCAGGCTGCACGCACGGCATCGTCCACCGCCTCGTCGCAGAGGCGATTGACGCGCTCGGCATCGAGGGCCGCACGATAGGCATCGCGCCGGTAGGCTGCTCGGTGATGGCATACGACTATTTCAGGTGCGACATGATCGAGGCGTCGCACGGCCGCGCACCCGCGGTCGCGACGGGCGTGAAGCGCTCGATGCCCGGCAACATCGTCTTCACCTACCAGGGCGACGGCGACCTCGCGTCCATCGGCCTGTGCGAGACGGTCTCGACCGCGTGCCGCGGCGAGAACATCACGATCATCTTCATCAACAACGCGATCTACGGCATGACGGGCGGGCAGATGGCGCCGACGTCGCTGATCGGGCAGGTCACGCAGACCTCGCCGTACGGACGCGATCCCAAGACGCAGGGCATGCCGATCAGGATATGCGAGCTTCTCGCGACGCTGGACGCGCCGGCCTATCTTGAACGCGTTGCCGTCAATACGGTCGCGCACGTCCGCCAGGCGAAGAAGGCGATCGAGAAGGCATTCCGCAACCAGGTCGAGGGCAGGGGCTTCTCGCTCGTCGAGGTCGTGTCGACATGCCCGACGAACTGGGGCCTCACGCCCGACAAGGCGTGCCAGTTCGTGGAGGAGAAGATGATTCCGTTCTATCCGCTCGGATGCTACAAGGACCGCACGGCGGAGGAGGTGAAGTAATATGACCTACGAGACTATAATGGCGGGCTTCGGCGGACAGGGGCTCCTCTTCTCCGGGAAGGTGCTCGCCCACGCGGCGCTCATCGAGAACAAGGAGCTTTCGTGGCTTCCGTCCTACGGCCCCGAGATGCGCGGCGGAACGTGCAACTGCTCGGTGATCGTATCCGACGACCCCGTCGGCTCCCCGATCATCGCGCATCCGAACGTCCTCATGGTGATGAACGAGCCGTCGCTCGACAAGTTCGAGGACACTGTCGCCCCCGGCGGCACTCTTTTCGTCGACTCGTCGCTCATCGCGCGCAAGGTGCGCCGCACCGACGTCGACGTCGTCTACATCCCCGCCACGAAGATGGCGAAGGACATGGAGGCGACGAGCCTCGCGAACATGATCATCCTCGGGGCGATCGTCGAGAAGCTCCGCTGCGTGAACCCCGACACGATCGAGACCGCGCTCCGCGAGACGATCAGCGCCCGCAAGGCGAGCCTCCTCGACCTCAATCTCAAGGCCGTCGAGGCCGGCAGGGCGTTCATCCGCGGTTGAGGGCGCGGTTCCGGCGCACGCAAGACATCGGGAAACGGGCCCGGCCCGTTTCCCGGTTTCTTTTGCGGCGCAGCCGATTCATGACGGTGGTGTGATATGTTGCCTGTTTTTTGGTATAATACATCAGCAACTGATAGGTATGTGCCTGTATGAAGAAGCTCGTTCCCCTGTTCATTGTCTGCCTTGCCGCGGCGTCGGTCGCGGTACTGGCGTTCGCAAACAACGTCGCCGCGGTCGTGGCGTGGTGGTCCGGTTTCGCGGCGGCCGGCGGCGACACGGCCGCCATGCCGGCGCACGTCGGCGGGTTCGTCCCCTGGCTCGACTGGTCGGTCGTCGACTACTCCTCGGTGACGACTTTCATTCCGGCGCTAGGGCTTGTCTGCATGACGGTGTCGCTCGGGCGCATGCTCGCCGGGCACAGGATGCATGCGGGGGACTTCCCGTTTTTCCGCGGGTCCGACCAGCTTAACGTCGCCCTCGGGCTTTTCGGGACTCTCTGGGGAATCATCGTCATCGGCTGGTTCAATCTCGATACCGTGTCGATGGCGGATCTGATGCAGTGCCTTCACACGGCTCTCTTCTCGACGCTGATGGCGGTGGTCTGGGTGTTCATGGTCGACCGTCCGCTCGTCCGCCCGTTCTTCGCCCGCCTTCTCGAGAGGAACGGCCTCGCCGAGACGGACGACGGCGACCTGGCGCAGGCCGTCGACCGGCTTGTCGTCCGCCTCGGCGCCGCGTCCGACGCGTTCGACCGCCGGCAGCGCGAGTTCGAGGAGGCGTCCGCGAGGCGCCACGCCGAGTACGAGGCCGACTTCGAGCGGAGGCTCGCCGACTACCGCCGCGAGTTCGAGGCGAGGCAGAAGGAGTATGTCGAGTTCTTCACGCGCCGCATAGGCGAGCTCGAGCGCCGCGCCGAGAACGCCGAGGGCAGGCTGAGAAAAGTCGCGGAGGCGGTGATCTGATGACCGAGTCCGACAGGAGGGCGGTCTGGCGTCTCGTCGGGGGCGATTCGCGTCCGCGCGCCACCACCGACGACCTGCACGGGCTGCTCCTGCAGGTCGTCTTCGCGCTTCTCATGGTCTTCATGATCGCGTACTTCATGTTCATCGCGTCGTCGAAGAAGGTCCAGGCCGAGCAGGTCCTCGACCTCAACCGGCAGAAGCTGGTCCTGGCGCTCGAGAAGACGGCTGAGGACAGGCGTGTCAGGTACGGGCTCAACGCGCTCATGACGCAGGGCGTGGACGGGAGGCGCACCTTCGAGCCGGACGAGCACGTGAAGGGCGGGGCGATCGTCCTCGCCCCTGCCGCGAAGTCCGCTTTTTCGTCGGGTTGCGCCGCGGCCTTCTCCGACTACTCCGACCGCGGCGGAAACGCCGCGGCCTGGCGCGCGGCGGTGCTGGACGAGGCGAAGCTTTCCGAGGGCGACCTCGACGCGGGGCTCCGTGACTGGTTCGACAAGGCGCTCGAGGGCGAGATCGAGAACGTGCGGCTCGATGTCCGCGGCGTCCAGCGCTCGCTGGCCGCCCGCCTGCAGAGGCAGTGGGTCGACGACCCGTCTCCGCTTGCGGGCGTGAGCGATGCCGGGGAGATAGCGGACCAGCTCCGCCGCCGTTCGCTGAAGCTCGTCTCTGACGCCGCCGGATCGGAGGTGCTCCCGTGAGCGCCGCGTGGCTGGTGCTGGCCGCTGCTCTGTCGGCGGGGAACGCGGAGTTCGACGAGGCCGCCAGGTCCGGCGCCTACCAGATCGCCGTCGGAAGGGCCGCCTCCGCGATAGCGGAGAGGGGACCTGAGCGCGGCAGACTCGCCGCGGCGCTTCTCGCGGACCCTGCGAAGTTCGCCAGCGCCGAGGCGTCGAAGGACGCAGCCAGGGAGTCTTACCT
>JAFRJH010000225.1 GCA_017432385.1 Kiritimatiellia bacterium | reverse complement strand
TCCCTAATCCACAAATAGTGATTATTCGCGAGGTTCGTGGACATGAAGACGTCGAGATACCTCGAATCCGTATAATCAAAGAGGTTAGTCGCACACGTCACCTCCATCGTTACTGTCTGGTTGGGCGTATCCACGGCGAAATCAGTAACGGCAAGTGCTTTTGTGGAGACTTCTTCCGGCAGAGAGCGAGGCTGGACGGTTTCGGCCACGCGCGATACCGTTGCCGAGATGTCGTCAATAAGGCCGGAGGGAAGAATGCCGCGCTCTTTTGATCCGCCCCAGAGAGTGAAGAAGCTGACGGTGCAAATGACGACAAACTTGTGCAAGGGCGTCAGGCTGAAGAACCACTTTAGCTCCTTTGCAAACGGCTTGGCCTTGTAGCAGAGCATGATGAGCCACAGGACAAAGAAACCGGCAGCCGTGCCGACAAGCCACGGCGTCGCCGCTTCAATAGATTTGTGTACATATTGAGCAATCGTATAGATCAAGACGCATCCTCCTTGCCTCGTTTATGGCGCTTTGGCGAACTTGGCGGTTCCGGCACGTAGCTGACGATGTCGCCGATGTCGCAGTTGAGGGTGCAGCACATCTTTTCGAGAATTGGCTTAGTACCGTTTGAAGATGGTCGGGGCGGCGGGATTTGAACCCACGACAACCTGCGCCCAAGGCAGGTGCGCTACCAGACTGCGCTACGCCCCGTCGCCGCGTATTATACCAAAAATATGGTAGAATATGCGGCATGGATATGAAACACCACATTTTCGGCAGGCTGGCAGACAGCGCGGCGTTCGAGTCGCTGCATCCGCTCTTCCCCAAGGCGTTTGCGTTCCTTCGCCGCCCGGACATCGCGTCGCTCGCCCCCGGACGCTACGGGATCGACGGCGACAGGTGCTGGGCCTCTGTCGCCGACCTTGAGCTGTCCCCGGCCGCGGAGAAGATGAAGTACGAGGTTCACCGCCGCTACATCGACATCCAGGCGCCGCTTACCGGGCCGGAGACGTTCGGCGTCCTCGAATCGTCCGGCGGGCCGGAATTCGACGATGAGAGGGACATCGGTTTCTTCGAGGCGGGCGGACGCTGCGTCACGGTCGCCCCTGGCGAATTCGCCGTGTTCATGCCCGGCGACGGGGCGCATGCCCCGGGGCACTCCGACGACGGCCCCCGCACGGTGCGCAAGGTGGTCGTCAAGGTTCTCGCCCGGCAGGAGGCGGAATAGGGGGCGTGCGATGGCCGAAGTTTCCCTCAGAGGCGTGAGCAAGGTCTATCGGCGCGGCGATTCCGCCGCGGTCGAGAGCTTCAACCTGGAGGTGGGGGACGGCGAGTTCCTCGTCCTGGTCGGGCCGTCCGGCTGCGGCAAGTCGACGACCCTCAGGATGGTTGCGGGCCTGGAGCTGCCGACGACCGGGACGATCTCCATCGGCGGACGCGACGTCACCAGTCTCCCGCCGAAGGACAGGGATATCGCGATGGTCTTCCAGAACTACGCGCTGTATCCGCACATGACCGTCGAGGAGAACATGGCGTTCGCGCTCAGGCTCCGCGGCGTCCCGAAGGCGGAGCGCGAACGCCGCGTCGCGTCCGCCGCGGAGGCGCTCGGGCTCGGACCGTACCTCGACAGGCTGCCGAAGGCGCTCTCCGGCGGACAGCGCCAGCGCGTCGCGCTGGGACGCGCCATCGTGCGCGAGCCGGCGGTGTTCCTCTTCGACGAGCCGCTTTCAAACCTCGACGCCAAGATGCGCGTCGAGATGCGCGCGGAGATAATCCGCCTCCACCACCGCCTCGGCGCGACGATGATCTACGTCACGCACGACCAGACCGAGGCGATGACGATGGGCGAGCGGATCGTCGTCATGAACCGCGGACGCATCCAGCAGGTCGCGCCGCCGATGGAGCTCTACGAGCGGCCCGCGAACCCGTTCGTCGCCGGCTTCATAGGCACCCCGCCCATGAACCTCTTCCCGATGGGGACGCTCTCGCCGCTCAGAATCGTGGGCCTCAGGCCCGAGCACATCCGGCTCGAGAGGCTCGGCGGAAGCGCCCCGAAGTCCGGAAACGAGACGGTCGTCGACTTCGTGGAGCCGCTCGGACCCGAGACGCTCGTCCACGTCCTTTTCGGACCTACGCGGCTTCCGGTGGTCGTCCGCGCGCCCGGCTTCGCCAGGTTCGCGCACGGCGAGCGTGTCGACTTCGTCCCGGACATGTCCCGCGCCGTCGAGTTCTGCACGAGGCCGGCGCAGGCCGCGCCGGAGCGGGGTGGCGGGACCTCGCCGTGAAGGCGCAGGGAAACGGACAAGGGAAGGGAGACGGCACTACATGGAAACCAGACGCGAATTCATCGCCTCCGCCGCGCTGGCGGCCGCAGGCTGCGCGATGCAGCGCGCGCCGCTCGCGGGCTTCGCCGCCCCGGGGGAGATCAGGGCGTTCCTGCTTCACCTCGGACACAACATGTGGTGCGACTGGTTTCCGCCGGACGTCGACATCGGAGCCGTGAAGGCCGCGCTCCCGCCGAAGGGGGGCAATCCGTTCCCCGACACGGAGCTGCGCAGCAGGGACGACCTGTGGCGCAGGGCCACGGACCACATCGCCGCGAAGGGCATGAACATGATCGTCGTCGACCTCGGCGAGGGGCTGGTCTACCCCAGCCACCCCGAGCTGGCCGTCAAGGGCAGCTGGACGCCGGAGAAGATGCGCGCGGAGATCGCCCGCCTCAACGCGCTCGGCGTAGAGGTGGTCCCGAAGCTCAACTTCTCGACGACGCACAACGGCTGGCTCAGGCACTACCGCCGCATGCTCTCCACGCCGACGTACTACAGGGTGTGCGAGGACCTGATCGCTGACGTCGCGGACATCTTCGGCCATCCGCGCCTCCTCCACATCGGCTGCGACGAGGAGACGGCCAGGCACCAGGACGCTTCCGGACGCTGCCTCTACGTGGCAGTGCGCAAGGGCGAGTTCTGGATGCACGACTTCCTGCACATCGTGGGGACGACGGAACGGAACGGCATGCGCGCGTGGGCGTGGAGCGACTACGGCTGGGACCACCCGGAGTTCTACGAGCGCTGCCCTAAGTCCGTGCTCATGAGCAACTGGTACTACGACGAGAGCCACGGCGGATTCGACCTCGCGACGAACAAGACCGCGGACCGCAGGCGGCTGAATGGCTTCTACGACCTCGAGAAGGCGGGGTTCGAGCAGGTTCCGTGCGGGACGAACTGGGCGGGCTGGAAGCGCGCCGAGCTCAAGGTCGGCGCGGACGACGTGATCGGCAGGCTCGTCGAGCTGTGCCGCCGCGACATCCCGGCGCCGCGTCTCAGGGGCTTCATGATGGCCCCCTGGGCCTCGTGCGACACGGAGGCGAACCTGATGAAGAACATCAGGGGCGCCGACCTCTTCGCCGCCGCCCTCGACGCCTGACGGTCCGGCGCCGCGGCCGACACGGGCAAAACTGATGTTGGATTTTATGGTACAATATCACCGCCTGGACGCCGTCCGGGCGCAGGAAGTCGTTAAACCACAGGAGATTGGAGATGGGCAAGCTTTTGAATCTATTCATACCGGTCGTTGCGCTAGTGCTCGCGGGCTGGGTGTGGTACGGATGGCGCATCGAGCCGGCCAACGGCGAGATCGCCGTCCTCATGAAGAAGACGGGCAGGAACCTGCCGGCGGACGCGATACTCGCCCCTGGTCCGGAGTACAAGGGGATACAGGCGGACGTGCTTCCCGAGGGACGCTACTTCCGCAACCCCTGGACCTGGGAGTGGCGCTACTTCCGCGCGATGGACATCCCGGCCGGGCAGTTCGGCGTCCTCGTCAGGAAGTTCGGCAGGGACCTCCCCGCCGGCGAGATCATCGCGCGCGACGCGACGTACAAGGGGATTGTCCGCGAGGTGCTCGGAACGGGCCGTCACCGCATCAATCCGTACGCCTACGACGTGAAGGTGTACTCCGACATAACGATCAAGCCGGGGCATGTCGGCGTGGTGACGCGGCTGACGGGTTCGGACATCATGACCGAGGGCGCAGGCGCGCGCGTCGGGTCGGGCTTCCTCGTCGGCGAGGGCGAGAAGGGCGTGACGGACGGCATCCTCAAGGAGGGCACCCACCGCCTCAACCCTTTCCTCTACTCGGTGACGATCGTGAACGTCCAGAGCCAGCGCTTCGAGCTCTCGGGGGCGGATGCGATAAGCTTCCTCACGCTCGACGGCTTCACGGTCCAGGCCGAGGGCACGCTCGAGTTCAACCTCGAGCTCGACAAGGTCGCGCTCCTCTCCCACGAGGTCGGCGACATGGACGACATCCTCCAGAAGATAATCCTCCCGTCGGCGCGCGGCTTCTCGCGCATCGAGGGCTCCAAGAAGCGGGCGACGGAGTTCATCGTCGGCGAGTCGCGCCAGGCGTTCCAGAACTCGCTCGAGACGTATCTCAAGGGCATCTGCGCGCCCTGGGGCATATCGCTGAACTCGGTGCTGATACGCGACATCTTCGCCCCGCAGGACGTCGCGAAGATCATCCGGGCGCGTGAGCTGGCCGTGCAGGAGGCGAGGAAGATCGACCAGCAGATCGTGCAGGCGAAGAGCCAGGCCGAGCTGGAGCGCCAGCGCGCGCTCGCCGAGCGCAACTCCAGGACCGTCGCCGCCGAGACCGAGCGCATCAGCCGCAGGATCGCGGCCGACCAGTCCCTCGCCGAGAAGACGATCGCCGCCGAGACGCGTCTCAAGGTCGCCGAGACCGACCTCAAGTCCGCCCAGGCCGAGGCCGCGGCGCTCCTCGCAAAGGCGGAGGCCGACCGCAAGGTCGTCGAGGCGCGCACGACCGCCGAGGCGGACGTCCTCAGGCAGGAGATCGCGGCCTTTCGGGACGAGCGCGACTACGTCCGCGCCAAGGTGTACGAGAAGACGGCGCCGAGGATATCCGAGGTGATAACCGCCGACGACGCCCGCGAGATAATGGGGATCCCGGCCAGAAGCGGGTTCGCAGCGAAGGAAGGAGGTGCGAAATGAGCAGCGTCTCGAAGTTTGCAGGAATCGTCGCCGCGGCCGCCGCGGCCTTCGCGGTCGCGATAGCGGGCTGGGAGTGGTGCTTCTGCCGCGTCTATGTGCCGGCGGGAAAGATGGCGATAGTCACGTCCAAGACGGGGGACGAGCTGCCGCCCGGGGCGATCCTCGCCGAGAAGGGGCAGAAGGGCGTTCAGCGCGAGCCGCTCGCGGAGGGGCGCCACTTCCTCAACCCGGTCACGCACGACTGGCGCATCGTGCCGCTCGTGCACGTGCCCGCGGGGTCGGTGGGCGTCGTCACCTCCCGCACGGGCAGGGAGCTTCCCGCAGGCGGGATACTCGCGCCCGACCGCGACTCCAAGGGCGTGTGGAAGGACGTAATCGGCCCCGGAAACTACCGCCTCAACCCCGAGGGCTACACGGTGGACATCCTGACGGCCATCAACATACCGATTGGCTATGTCGGCGTCGTCACCAGCCAGACGGGCAGTCCAGCCGGGGCGGGGCTTTTCGCGAAGCCGGGCGAGAAGGGCGTGATGGAGAAGGTGCTTCAGCCGGGCCTCTACTACATCAATCCGCGGGCCTACCAGGTCGACGTCGTCGAGATTGGCATGAACCAGGTCTCGATCGTCGGCAAGTCCGGAACCGTGGTCCTGACGAAGGCACAGAGCCAGAGCGCGAACGGGCTCGGCGACCTCCAGCAGAAGACGCTCCAGAAGCAGGTTCAGAAGCGCGCCGAGTACGTGACGCAGAACGCGGACCTCGGCATCATGGACGAAAGCGGCGCCCGCAGCATAGGCCAGCTCAAGCTGTCGAAGGCGTCTGGGCGCTACGCGCCCCCGGCGTCCGACCGGGCCCGCATGCCCGGCGCGCGCGCGCCGCAGCCTTCCGTCCAGCAGTCCCAGCCCGCGAACGACTCCGTCGCGTTCGGCATGAACCAGTTCGTGCAGTTCCCGTCGTCCGACGGCTTCGCGATCATGCTCGACATGACGGTCGAGTTCGAGCTCATGCCCGAGAACATCTCGCGGATATTCATGCTCTACGGCGACCTGCCCGCCGTCGTGTCGAAGATCATCATGCCGCAGATCCTGTCGATCTCGCGGATGAAGGGGTCGGACTACAAGGCGCGCGACTTCATCGACGGCGAGGGGCGGCAGAAGTTCCAGGAGGAGATGACGGCCGAGCTCGTGCGCGTCCTGAAGGAGAAGTCGATCCTCGTCAGGAACGCGATCGTGAGGCACGTCGAGGTGCCGGAGGAGATCCTCTCGCCCATACAGTCCGCCGCGATCGCCAAGGAGCAGGACCTCACCAACAAGACGGAGCAGGAGACCGAGAAGCGCCGCGCCGAGCTCAACACCGAGCTCGCGACGGTCGAGCAGGTCCGCCGCGAGGTCGAGCAGGAGACCGTGAAGCTCGTCGCGACAGTGGCCGCCGAGACGAGGAAGGACGTCGCCGAGATCGAGGCGCAGGCGAAGCTGAAGGCGGCGGAGATCGACCTCGAGTGCGCGAAGGTCCAGGCCAGGATCATCGAGACCAGGGGCGCCGCGGGCGTCCAGGCGAAGTTCGCGGTCGAGACCGAGGAGGCGCTCGGCCGCCAGCGGAGCGCGGGCGCGTTCAGGGACAGGTCTCTCTGGGCCGACCTCAAGTTCGCCGACTCGCTGAAC
>JAFRJH010000224.1 GCA_017432385.1 Kiritimatiellia bacterium | reverse complement strand
GACACCGCGACGGACGAGGCGCTCGCGAAGGGGGTCGAGTGGAAGGCCCGCTATATCCTTTCCGCGCCATGCTGCCAGCATGAACTCCAGAAGTCGCTCGCCGCGCGGAACGCCTTTTCGGGACTTCTCCGCCAGGGGATACTGCGCGAGCGGCTGTGCGACATCCTGACGGACTCCTTCCGCGCGATGATCATGCGCATACTTGGCTTCAAGACCCAGGTGGTGGAGTTCGTGTCCAGCGAGGCGACGGCGCGCAACATCATGCTCAGGTGCGAGTACGGCGTAAAGCCCGGCCAGCCCGGCCCCGTCGGCGAGTACCTCGAGCTCCGCGACTACTGGAAGGTGACGCCCTGGCTGGAGACGCGCCTCGGCGAGCGACTCGCGCGGCATCTCGGGCGGTTCGGCTGAGCGCCTCGCCCCCTCTCGGGGCGAAGTGGTAGAATAGGTTGCGAAACGCGTGCATGGCGTTCCAACCAGGAGGAAAGGCAATGGCAATGAGAACTGTGTTGGCGGCCGCCGCAACGGCGCTGCTTGCGTCCGGGGCGGTGCAGGCCGGACCGGACTATCCGATCGCCCCGGCGGCGATGACCAACGTGACGGTTACGGGCGGCTTCTGGCTGCCGCGCTTCGAGACGAACAGGCTCGTCACGGTGAAGACGGACTTCGCGAACTGCGAGAAGGCCCGCATCCCGAACTTCCGCAACGCCGCCGCGCACAAGTGGGGCTCGTTCAAGGGCATCCCGTTCGACGATTCCGACGTCTACAAGGTGATCGAGGGCGCGGCCTACACGCTCGCGACGCATCCGGACGCCGGGCTCGAGGCGTACGTCGACGGAGTGAACGAGGCGATAGCCGGGGCGCAGGAGCGCGACGGATACCTCTACACGGCGCGGACGCTCGGGTTCACGTACGGCGAGAAGGACGGCAAGACCAACTATGGCATGATGGGTCCGACGCGCTGGACGCGCATCTCGCACGGCCACGAGCTCTACAATGTGGGGCATCTCTACGAGGCCGCGGTCGCCTACTGGGAGGCGACGGGCAAGCGGACGCTCCTCGACGTCGCGATGAAGTCCGCGGACCTCGTCGACCGCACGTTCGGCCCCGCGCCGACGCAGCTGAAGGACGCGCCCGGGCACGAGGAGATCGAGCTCGCGCTCTGCAAGCTCTACCGCGCCACCGGCGAGCGGCGCTACCTCGACCTCGCGAAGTTCTTCCTGGAGGCGCGCGGACGCGAAGGCGCCTCGGGCGACGGAAAGGTCTTCGCGCAGAGCGGCGAGCTCGTAGAGGGCAGCGAGATGGAGGCGAAGAACAGCTACTGGCAGAACCACATCCCCGTGGTGCGGCAGCGCGAGGCCGTGGGGCACGCGGTGCGCGCGACGTACCTCTACTGCGGCATGGCGGACGTCGCCGCGCTCACGGGCAACGCGGACTACGTGACGGCGATCGACGCCCTCTGGGAGAACGTCGTCGGCAGGAAGCTCGCCCTGAACGGATCCGTCGGCGCGCGTCCCCACGGCGAGACGTTCGGCGCGAACTGGGAGCTTCCGAACGAGGGCGCGTACAACGAGACGTGCGCCGCGATCGGCAACGCGCTCTGGAACGAGCGCATGTTCCTCATGCACGGCGAGGCGAAGTACGTCGACGTGCTGGAGCGCGCGGTCTACAACGGAATCCTCAGCGGCGTGAGCCTCGGCGGAGACGAGTTCTTCTATCCGAACCCGCTCGCGTCGAAGGGTGGCTACAAACGCTCGAAGTGGTTCGGGTGCAGCTGCTGCCCCGTGAACGTCGTGCGGTTCATACCGCAGATCGTCCGCTTCGCCTACGCGACGCGCGGCGACGCGGCGTACGTAAACCTGTTCGTCGACAGCGACGCGCGGCTCGCGCTCGCCGGCGGCGAGGTAAGGCTCTCGCAGCGCACGGAGTATCCGTGGAACGGCGCGGTGAAGCTCACCGTCGACGACCTCAACCGTCAAACTCCCCAACTTCAAACCTCACACTTCAAGCTCCCCGTCCGCATCCCCGGCTGGTGCGTCGGGCGTCCCGTGCCGAGCGACCTCTACTCGCAGGTCTCGCCCGGCTCGATGGCGGACTTCACGGTCAGGGTGAACGGCGAGCCGTTCGCGGTGCGGCCGCAGAAGGGCTACTGCGCGATCGACCGCGCGTGGAAGGCGGGCGACACGGTGGAGATCGCGATGAACATGCCCGTCCGCCGCGTGAAGGCGCACGAAAAAGTCGAGGCCGACCGCGGCAGGCTCGCCGTGGAGCGCGGTCCTGTCGTCTACTGCGCGGAGGGGGCGGACAACGGCGGGAAGGCGTTCGGGGCGACGCTTCCCGCGGACACGGCGTTTGAAGACTCGTCGGTCGCCATCGGAGGCACGGCGTTCCCCGCGCTCAGGGCGTCGAACGGGCTCGTGCTCGTGCCGTACTTCGCCTGGTGCCACCGCGGCGACGGCGAGATGCAGACCTGGTTCAAAACCGGGTTGCGCTGATCCGGCGATCCGCCCTCCGCCGCGCGCAGGTCACGCGCTCCGGCTTTTTTGGTATAATGTCCGCCGCCGGATCTCCGGCAGGGGAAACACTGAAAGGAAGAATCAGATGGCAGAGGCTCTGGTAGGCATTGTGATGGGTTCCGACTCCGACTGGCCGCTCGTGAAGAAGGCCTGCGAGACGCTCGACAGGTTC
>JAFRJH010000223.1 GCA_017432385.1 Kiritimatiellia bacterium | reverse complement strand
CCTCGACGGCGATCGCGTTTTTGAGCCCCTTCTTCGCAAGCGCCTTGACAAACCTGTCCGCTACGTCCTTGTGCAGGTCGAGCACCGCGACCTGCGCGCCGTGGCGGAGCAGATCCTCCGTCATCGACGAGCAGAGAACCCCCGCCGCGCCCGTGCAGACGACGACCTTGCCTTCGACTCCCTTGTCCTTTGCGATCTTCATGTCTCTTTCTCCTGTTTTTGAAGTCACTTCTTGCGTCAGAGCCCCTTGTGCGAGTACTTGAGCCCGATTTCGAGCCCCCGCAGCTCGGCGAGACCGACGAGCCTTCCGCCATAGCTGTAGCCGCAGTAGGCGTTCCTGCCCTTGTCGATCTCCATGAGGCGCCCGTGGTCGGGCCGCACGACGATGCCCTTTCCGCGGCGCTTCTCCTCCTTGAGGAACGCGAGCATGAGCGCGGGGAGGTCCGTCTTGCCGACCAGGTGGCATCGCGATTCGTGGAAGACCCCGTCCTCCTCGTACTCGAGGTTGCGGAAGTGGCAGAAGAAGACGCGCTTCGCGAATTCCCGGAATATGGCGACCTCGTCGTTCGCGAGCGAGCCGCCGAGGGAGCCTGTGCAGAGGGTGAGCCCGACGTGCTTCGACGGACAGCGGCGCACCATCTCGCGTATGTCCGCCGCGTTCGACAGTATGCGGGGGAGGCCGAAGATAGGATGCGGCGGATCGTCCGGATGGATGCACATGTCGACGCCGTACTTGTCGAGCGTCGGCGATATCTCGTTCAGGAACGCGTACATGTTCTCCCTGAGCCGGCGGTCGTCGATCCCCTCGTAGGTCTTGAGCTCGCGCAGGAACTCGGCGGGAGTCAGGTCGTCGACCGTGCCGGGGAGCCCCGTGAGTATCGACTTCTGCACGCGCATGCGCTCCTTCGCCGTGTACTTCGTCCAGAGCCGCCGCGCGCGGGCGCGGGTCTTGGCGTCGTAGTCCTTCTCGGCGCCGGGGCGCCTCAGGGCGAACATGTCGAACGCCGCGACCTCGTATTCGTTGTAGCCGAGGCAGCTGGACCCGTCGGGCAGGACGTACTCGAGGTTGCTTCGCGTCCAGTCAAGAACCGGCATGAAGTTGTAGCAGACGGTCTTGATTCCGCACTTCGCGAGGTTGGCGAGCGTCTGCTTGTAGTTCTCGACGTACCGCTTCCAGTCACCGGTGCGCTTCTTGATGTCCTCGTGCACGGGCACGGACTCGACGACGCTCCACGTCATCCCCGCGTCCTTGACCTTTTTGGCACGGGCCTTGATCTCCGCGACGGGCCACACTTCGCCCGGCCTGCGCTCGTAAAGCGCCGCCACGACGTCCGTCACGCCCGCCTGCCTGATCTCCTTCAGGGTGATCGCGTCCGCGTCACCGTACCATCTCCATCCCTGCTTCATGTCACAGCTCCACTTTCTTGTAGTGCGGGACAAGTCCCTTCATGAACGACCATCCGACTATGTAGGCCACGGCGCAGTAGCTGAAGAGGATCATGTACCCCGCCGGCTTGCCGCTGTAGCCGAGGAACCGGAACGCGTCGCCCTGCTCCGCCGCATAGGTGAACAGCTTGCCGGCGCACTTGTTCACCATGAAGCTGCCGCAGCCCGCCGCGAACTGCGCGATGCCGGTCAATGTGCCGATCGTCGACTTCGGGAACATGTCGCCTACTACCGAGTAGACGTTCGCGCTCCACGCCTGGTGCCCGGCGCAGGCAAGGCCGATCAGGATCGCCGGCCACCACGCCGAAAACGAGCCGAGCGGCTGCGCGCCGAGCGCGAGCAGCGGGAAGCACGCGAAGATGAACATCGCGACCATGCGCCCCTCGTAGGCGTTCATTCCGCGCCTGTCGACCATGTAGGTCGGTATCTTGCAGAGGTAGATCGAGACGAAGGTGACGATCGCGTAGAGCGTGAAGATGAGCGCCATGCCCATGCCGGAGTCGCTCTTGTAGCCGAACTGGTCGGAGAGGTAGCCCGGCGTCCAGAAGAGGAAGAACCACCACACGCCGTCCGTGAGGAAGCGTCCGAAGACAAGAGCCCAGGTCTGGCGCAGAGAGAACGCCTTGGCATAGGAAATGGATCTCTCTTCCTTGGGCTGGGGCTCGGGGGCGCCGTATCCCCCAGCCGCAGGCTGTCCGCTAAGCGGATGCCCTAGCAGGGGTGAGCCCCCGTCCGTTGCATCCTGGTTGATGTACTCCAGCTCCGCCGCGTTGACGCGCGGATTCTCGGCGGGCTTTTTGTAGAGCCACAGCCAGAAGCCCATCCAGACGAAGCCGAGCGCGCCGATGACGATTAACGCAGTCTCCCAGCCCCAGAACTTGGCGATGATCGGAATCGTGAGCGGCGCGGCGAGCGCGCCGACGGACGAGCCGGCGTTGAAGATCGACGTCGCGAACGCGCGGTCCTTCTTCGGGAAGTACTCCGCCGTCACCTTGATCGCCGCCGGGAAGTTGCCGGCCTCCCCGAGCGCCAGCACCGCACGGCACGCAAGGAAGAGCCACACCGAGACGGTGATCCCCATCATGCCGACGAAGCCCGCCGCCTTGAGCGCGGAGGTCCCGACGCCGCAGCCCGCATGGAGGCACGCGCCGAGCGACCAGATGAAGATCGCCCACAGGTACCCCTTCTTCGTCCCGAGCTTGTCGATGAACTTGCCGGCGAAGAGGTTGCACAAGGCGTAGATGATAGAGAACGTCGCGGTGATCGTGCCGTAGTCGTTGTCCGTCCAGTCGAACTCCGGAGCTATGAAGTCCTTCCACGTGAGCGAAAGCACCTGGCGGTCCAGGTAGTTCACCGTCGTCGCGAAGAACAGCAGCGCGCAGATGACCCAGCGGAAATTGCTCATCCTTTTCTCAGACATGATAGTATCCCTCCCATCCCTTTCTCGGCGCGGGGCCGTCCAGCAGGCGGTTCGCCGCCTCGTCGCCGACCGCCCTCTTCGCGACCGGATCGAACCTGAAGCCGCGGTTCAGGCGCTGCGCGGCGACACCGAGGCAGAACACCTCGCTGAGCGGAGCGGCGACGCGGAACGGGCTCTTCGCCTCCTCCTCGCCCCTGACCGCCAGGAGGAAGTTGCGGTAGTGGTCGTGATGCGCCTTCTCGAACCCGGGCACCTTCTCGTCCTGCGCGCCGCAGCGGACGAGCGTCGAGGCGTGGGAGAGTCCCTGCCAGACGGTTCCGTCCGCAAGGTATATCTCCTTGCCGGGCTTGAGCGGCGGGTCGATGAGCCCGTCGTTCGCCGTGGACGCCGGGAAGAGCCCCTTGTTGTCCGCGTAGCGGAACCCCTTCGGGAGCGCCGGCTTGTTGTCGAGCCCCTCGTACCACTCGAGTGTCACGCCGCCGAACTTCATCGTAAGCGTGTCCTGCACGGGAAACACGTACTGGTTCCACCCGGTCACGTTCGAGATCGCGACCTCTTCGGGAAGCGCGCCCTTCAGCGTGAACCGGTGGACGCAGTCGAGGATGTGCGCGCCCCAGTCGCCCATGCAGCCGTTGCCGTAGTCGTACCAGCAGCGCCATTCGCCGTAGGCGAGGTCCTTGGAGAAGTCGTGGTAGACGGCCGACGAGACCCAGCTGTCCCAGTCGAGCGTCGCGGGAAGCGGCTCCGCCCTGGGATACGACGCCGTCTTCCCGCCCCACTTGTGCCAGCGACGCTGCATGTTCATGTGGGCGACCACCTTCGTCACGTCCTTGATGACGCCCCTCTCCACGTAGTCGCGGTACTGGTAGAAGTTGTCCCCGCTGTGGCCCTGGTTGCCCATCTGCGTCACGACGCCGTACTTGCGCTCGGCGGCCATCAGAAGCTCGCATTCGCGGAAGGAGTGCGCGAGGGGCTTCTCGACGTAGACCGCCTTGCCGAGCCTCATCGCGTGCATCGCGGCGCAGAAGTGGGAGTGGTCCGGGATGCCGACGAGAACCGCGTCTATCCCGTCCGCCATCGCGTCGAACATCTTCCTGAAGTCCTGGAAGCGCGGGAGGCCGGGATACGCCTTGAGCGCCTCGAGCGTGTGAGGGGCGCCGATGTCGGTGTCGCAGAGCGCGACAATCTCGCAGATGTCGGAGTTCTTCGCGAGCGCCTTGAGGTCGAACCACGCCTGCGCGCCGCAGCCTATCGCCGCGAGCCGCACCTTGCCGTTCGCGCCGAAGCCGCGCGGCGAAAAGCACCCGGGAAGGAGCGGAAACGCCCCCGCCGCGAGAACCGACTTTATGAATCCACGCCTGTCCATCAGAGCTCCTTCACCTTGAGGTTGCAGAAGGAGACTGTCGAATCGCCGTGGTCCTGGAGGAGGAGACGGCCTTCGGAGACCTCGCCCCACGGCTGCGCCGAGCCGTCCGCCGCCACGCCCCAGTCGGCGTACTTCGACGCCTTGACGGCGGCGCGGAACGCCTCGGACCCGCGCTCGTACTCGAGGACCTTGACGCCGTTCAGCCAGTGCTCGACCTTCGCGCCCTTCGAGACGACCATTCCCGTGTTCCACTCTCCGGGCCCCTTGAGGATCGAGTCCGCGTGCGCGGGGATGATGTCGTAGAGCGAGGCGGACTTCCGGTTGCCGTCCCTGCCCTTGTCGGAGTCGGGATGCCCGTTCTCGAGGATCTGGTACTCCTCGCAGGACGCCTTGTTCTCGCGCTCGTCGTAGAAGTACTTGACGCCGGAGTTCGCGTTCTCGGTAAGGCGGAAGTCGAACTTGAACGCGAAGTCGCGGAACTTGCGCGCCGTCACGATGTCTCCGCCGCCGCCGAGCTTCTGGTCCTCGGGCGGAAGCGGGAACCACTTGCCGTCCGCGATTCCGTTCACGGGGCGCATGGTGAGCGTGCCGTCCTTGATGACCCACCCCTTCTCCGGCGGCGCCTTGCATCCGCCCTTCACGCCGAGCCATCCGTCGAGCGTCTGGCCGTCCCAGAGGAGCTGCCAGCCCTCCGCCTTCTCCTCGGCAGTGAGCGTGTTCGCGCCCTCGGGCGCGGGCTTCATCTTCGCCTTGGCCTTGATCGCGTCGCATATGCCGCGCTCGTAGGCGATGCACTCGACGACGGCGAGGAGGTTGTCCTCGAAGTCCTTCTCGTACTCGAGCGAGCAGACGCCCTCGTAGCCGACGTCCGCGAACGCCTGGAACACCGGGACGAGGTCGATCTTTCCGCGCGGAAGCTGGATCGAGCCGCCGTTCCTCTCGCCCTTCGGGAAGTTCTTGATGTGCGCGTCGAAGATGCGGTCGCCGTACCTGCGGATCGTCTCGGCGGGGTCCTTCCCGCTGCCGTACTCCCAGCCGACGTCGATGCAGAAGCCGACGCGCGGGTCGAGGTCCTTGATGAGGTTCCATCCGTACTCGACGTCGGGGAACATCTCCGGCGAGGCGGGGCCGTGGTTGTGGATCGCGTACCTGATGTCGAACTCCTTGACGAGCTTGTCGACCTCCAGGAGGAGCGCGCGCGACCCGCGGCGCTTGTGCCACGTGTCCTTCTCGTCCGTCGGCTCGTACGGGACGCCGACCACGGTCTTCACGCCGAGGCGCTTCGCGAACTCGAACTCCTCGCGCAGCTTCGCGGCGTCCTTTACGTAGATGGGGCCGATCGCGTACGGCGTGACGCCGAAGGAGGCGCACTTCTCCTTGAACGCCGCCATGTCGGCATCCGTCGCGCTGAACGGAAGGTGGCATTCCTTCACGCACAGGTAGTGGACGTCCGCCTTCTGCATGATCGCGAGCGTGTCGTCGAGCGTCCGCTTGTGGAAAGTGTAGCCCGCGACGCCTATCTTGAGCGGAACCGCGGCAGATGCACCGAGCGCGGCGAAAGCCGCCGCCGCAACCAGCATGTTCTTCATGTCCTTGCAACCTCCCGTTCGTTGTTGTTTCAACGGCCCAATTATAGCATTTGCGGAACGGGGGATGAAGTGTAATATCATCCATTGGATAAAATCTTAACTATCCAGAACGCGGAAACGGAGGCCGGACCAGGGCGCAAAAGACGGCGGGGACGACCCGTAGAGCCGTCCCCGCCGCCGCGGATGCGCCGTCCGCTCAGCGGACGATTACCCTCATCCCCAAGTCGAGCATGAGGTACAGCCTGCCGTCCTTCGTGACGGCGAACCTGTACATGCGGTTGCCGGGCGCGGTCGCCGTCCAGGTGGAGAGATTCCCGGCGTCGGCGAAGCCGGAGGTCCGCGCGACGAGAATGGTGCCAGCCCTCGCGGTCGTCGTCACGTTGACGTTCGCCCCGAGTGCAAGCACGTGGTCGATGTCGACTACAGGACTCGAACCGTCGCCGATGTCGAGTTCCGCGCCGTCCGCGAACCCTACCGCGCCGCCGCCCGTCACGGAGCCCGTGAAGCCGTCCGTCGAGCCGATGTTGAGCCGCGCGAGCGGCGCGATCTCGACCGTGCCCGCACCGGAGAGAGTGCCGACCGTCTCGGTCGAGGCGACTCGGAGCTTCGCGCCGGAAGCGACCGACACATCGGGCTGAGACGTCAAGACTCCCGCCGGAATCGCCGTTTCAGTCGTCGCCTTGCCCTTCGACGCCTCGAACCGCTCGGTGATCATGCGTATCTGTCCGGGTGAAAGCACCCTGTCGTAGATCTGCACGTCGTCGACAAGTCCGCGGAAGTTCTTCGTGCCCTCGGCGTTGGATCCGATGCAGAAGTCCTGCGCGGCAATGGCCATGTCGTTCCACATTCTGGCAGACTTGCGGATTTCGCCGTCGACGACGAGCCATCCTGTCACGTTTTTGTTGTCCCGCAGCGCCGGCGTCTGGAAAACGAGCGCAACCGTGTACCAGCGCGACCTGTCGGTCCCGAGCGGAGTGCGCCGTGCATCGTCCGCCTCCATCGTGACGCCTCTGAGAAGACCGCGCGCGGACAAGCTGCTCTCATAGCCCACTCCGATCCTGACAAGGGTGCCGTCGGACCATCCGTTGTCGGCGCCCCATCCTACGACGGGGGAATAGATTCCTTTGAGCTGCGCCTCGTCGGGCCGGTAGCGGACGACGATGGTGCAGTTCGGATTCCCCGTCGGGATGATGCCCGTCGGGAACGTGCCGAGCGTGAGGAACCCGCCCGTGTCGGTGAACCGCGCGGCCTTGCCGCAGATTGCGTCGCCGGACTCGAATGAAACATCGGTTGAACCATTTGTTCCAGCCCCGTAAGAGAGCGTGAGCGCCGCGTTGCCGGTCGTGTCTGCGAGCGGGCTCTCTCCATCGAACGTCCAGCGCGCGACGGGCACAGGAAGCAACGACTCCACCGCCACGTTCTCCGGGGCTGCGGTGTGGTTGTACTCCGCCGTGACCTCGTCGGCATCCCAGGCGTAGTCGAAGACCATGAACTCGTCCATGTCGCCGGTATAGAACTGGTTGAGACGGGACGAGATCGTGGAGGTGTGACCGAGCTCAAAGGGATAGCTGGCATTGCCGACGTTCAGGTCAGCGCCAAGGGTGGTGTCCAGCTTCTGCACACCGTCGTAGTAGAGGCACTTCCTGCGGTTGCTGCCGTCGTAGGTTGCGACGATGTGGTGCCAGTTGCCGTCCGTGAGATCCGAGAGCCCCGACACGCCATGGTCGGCTCCGTAGTTGGAGAACATGATTGCACCCGCACCATTGAAGCGGAGCATCACCAGTCTGTAGTTGTCGGGGTGCCCCCAGCAGCAGATCGGCACGGTGCCGCTGCAGGCCTCCGCCGTCGGCTTTATCCACGCGGAAACGGTGTACGACTCGTTGCCGCGCGGGAGGCACGACGGCAGGCACGACATGCCCGATCCGATGAAGGTGCCGTTGCCAGGGAAGCGTCCCGCAGTGCCGGAAACGCCGCCGCCGACAACCGAGACGGGCACGGAATTGGTGATTTCCAGCGCCATTCCGCCCGGCGAGGAGTCGTGGGCAACGTCGCCTGCGTCGTCGAACGAGCACCGGAAGACAAGACCCCGGCGGGCGAGCGGACGTTTCAGCGAAAGCGTGCCGGCTTCGACAACGACATTGGTAACGCCCTTCGCCGCACCTGAAAGCGAAAGCGCATAGTCCGCGCCCTTCTTGACGAGAGTAGACTCCTCGCCGCCGATGACGCCCTTGAAAGTCGTGCCTGCGGCACCAGCGCTCGCTCCGACGGCGAACGTGGCGCCAGCCTTCTGGATCTCGACGCCGCCCGCAAGAGCGTTTCCTGAAAGCGTCTTCACCGAGATGTCGCGAGACTGGACTGCCAGCACGCCCGCAGACTCCGCCGCGACGTCGTTTAGTTCCGTCTTCCCCAGAACGCTCGCCACGCCATTCGCGGCGAGGCTTGCCACCTCCTTCGCAGTAAAGGCTCGCGGCGCCAGTACAAAGTCATCCATCAACCCCGTGTATGGAGCGCTGCCGCCGGCGTACCCCCACGCGGTTCCGTCCATGTTGCCGATGTAGAGGTCCTTCTTCAGCGGGTTGTACACGTTCCGCGCGAACCTGTGGATGTTCGTGCCGTCATAGTAGACGGCAATGTTCTCCCCCGTCTTCAGCCCCGTATAGGTGACGGCGATGTGGTGCCAATTGCCGTCGCGGAGCGTGGTGATCGGGATCTCCTGGTTTCCGTACCACGTCGTCACCATGAGGTTTTTGCCGCTTGTGGTGTTGAGACGCATCGCCAGAGCATTGTCTGCTGTGTTCTGGCCCCAGAAGAGAATCTTGGCCACATCGTTGCAGTTGGCGTCCGGCTTCAGCCAGAACGCGACGGTAAAGCCCTCCGTCGGTTCGAACCCGTCGAGCCAGTTGGCGTCATCCGGCCCATTGAGATACGCACCGCCGGTGAAGGAGAGGACGCTGCCGCGCGTGGCGTCTTCCATGACGGACAGGCTGCCGGACGCGGACTTGACCATGCGCGAGCCCGAGCCCACGGTGTCCTTCGTGGGATCGGAAGCGTCGTCGAAGGTCCATAGAATGCTTGCGGCGTTGAAGTCCGGCGCGATGACATCAGCGCGACCGAGCGCGATGTTGAAGGACGGCGTCTTCTCGGAAAGCTTCGCGACGCGCTCGTTCTGGAAGACGAGCGTACCGCCGTCGGCAATGACGGTGGGGAGGGTATTGGTGGAGCCCGTGATGTTCGAAGGCGCGCCGACGTTGAGAGTCGTGCCCTCCAGCTTCACCGTACCGCTGGCTCTCAGGACATCAAGACCGCCGACCGTCCCGCCGTCCTTGTGGTTGATGAAAAGCGGCGGGTTTGCGAGATCAGTCCCGCCCATCTTGACATGGAAGTACGTGTTGGCGCTTGTCTCGGCAACTTCCACCGTGCCTTCGTTCAGCACGAAGCCGCGCTGGGTACCCGGACTGCGTAGGTAGTCGAATATGACCTTGCCCGGCCCGTTCTTGGTGACATCCTGGTTGTTCCAGCGGTTGGCGTCCCCCTTCCAAAGAAGCGTCATGCCCTCCGGAACAGTGACTGTGCCCTGCGTTCCGACATACAGGACGCAGTCCAGCTCCTTTGAGGCCATTTCGACAGTCACCGGAGCGGTGCTTGTGCGCTCGAAGGTGAGTGTCGAGATGATAATTGCGCCTTTCATGTCCTGTGTGACGACAAGGCCCGTATCGTCGACGGGGAAGTGGTAGGAATGCTTCACATTTTCCGCTACCGCGGGCGCGACGGCAACGCCTTCCGCGTTCGTCCAGTTGTTGGCATCCGACCACGAATGGCCGTCACCAAGTCCGGTCCAGTTGAAGTCAGCCGCATATGCGCCGAGCGATGCAACGGCAAGCGCCCCTGCCGCACAGAACGATACCAGATTGCGTTTATTACACAATGACATTGCTTTCCCTCCATTTGGCGGTGACGATTCTACCACACCGTCAGGAACCCAACAATACTTTTTCAGGCAAAACAATGTTACATTTCAAGCAAAAACAAGCGAGGGGACGACCTCAAGAGCCATCCCCCCGCTAATATGCCGTCTATTCTAGCGAATGTTCAGCTTAGCGGACAATCAACCTCAAGCCGAAATCGAGAATCATATAGAGATTTCCGTCATCCATGACGGCGAACCTGTATCTGCGATTACCAGGAAGCGTAGCCGTCCAGGTCTCTAGATTCTCGACGCCAGTGAAATCCTTGACGCTTGCAATGAGAATCTTGCCGGCCCTCGCAGTAGTCGTCACGTTGACATTCGCCCCGAGCGCAAACGAACTGTCGATGTCGACAAGCGGACGGCTCCCGTCGCCGATGTCGAGCTCTGCATTGTCCGCGAAGCCGATTGCGCCAGTACCCGCGACCGTGCCGGAGAAGCCGTCCGTAGAGGAGACGTTGAGGCGGCCAAGAGGCGCAATCTCGACAGAACCCGCGCCGGAGAGGTTGCCGACCGTCTCGACCGAGGCGACCTTCAGCGTCGCGCCCTGGGCAACCGTAACGTCGGGCTGGTCCGCGAAGACACCAGTCGGGATTTCCGAGCCGGTCGTCGTTTTGCCCTTCGACGCCTCTAACTGCTCGGCGATCATGCGGATCTGACCGTCGGAAAGCGCGCAGTCGTAGATCTGGATGTCGTCGACAAGGCCAGTAAATGCCTTCCCGCCGTTGTAGGCCGCGCCGATTGCGAAGTCCTGCGCGGTGATGTTGTAGTTGGCAGCGCCTCCGCTCTTGACAAACGCACCGTCAACATAGAAGTTGTATACGCCAGACGTGCCGTTGAACAATGGCTGGTAGACCACCGCGACAGTGTACCAGCGGGTGCGGTCGTTTCCAAGCGACGAACAGAACGTGCCCGAGGCCGAAACGCCGCTGTTCTTTACGACAAACCTGGCGGACTCGTTGTTATGCTCGAAAGGCCCTATGCGGAAAAGCGACCCGTTGGCCATGTTGTCTACAGTTCCCCAGCCTACGACGCAGAGAGCGCCATTCTTGACCTGCGTCGTGTCGGGACGGTAACGGGCGATGGCCGTGAAGGTGCTCTGTCCAGAGGGGATGATCGCCGACGGGAACGAGTCGAGCTTGAGGTACCCGCTGCCAGTCTTGCCGCTGAACCGCGCAGCCTTGCCGCAGATGGCGTCGCCGGCTTCGAACGTGACGTTGTAGTTGTCGTTGGTGGTGGCCGCCGTAAGGTGAAGCGCCTCGTTGCCCGTCGTGTCGGCAAGCGGATCGTCGCCGTCGAACGTCCAGCGCGCGACAGGGGCCGGGATGGACGCCGCCACCGAGACGTTCGCCGGAGTCGCAGTGCCGTTGTATTCGGCCGCGACCTCTTCTGCCGTCCAGGCGTAGTTGAATACCATGAACTCGTCCATGTCGCCTTCGTAGCGCCTGTTCTTCTGGGCGTCGCTCTGCACGTAGCGACCGAGCTCAAGGCGCCACGTCGGGTCGATGTCCACTTCATTGGCCGACGGAACCTCCATCGTATTGGCCTGCGAGCCGTCGAAGTAGATCTTCTTGACGCGCGTCACACCATCGTAGGTGGCGACGATGTGGTGCCAGTTGCCGTCGGACAGGTTGGCGGTGCTGGTCGCCTTCAACTCGTAGGCGGCACCGTTGAAGTTCCAGACAACTGTGTTGCTCGGGTCATTCACAAACCGGAACTGCGAGCACTTTCCAGTGGAGCCCTTGCCCCAGATGAACACGCACGTTTCGCCCGTGCAAGCCGCTTCCGTCGGACGGACCCAGACGGACACAGTGATGGAATCGTTTCCGCTCGGGAAAGCCGCGGGAAGCGGATGCGCGCCGGAACCGAGGACAACAGGATTCGCTGTGCCGCCAAAATGGACCGCCTTGCCGCGAACGCCGTCCACGGCCGCCGGCGTACCCGTGTCGACGTTCGTGAGATTGAGTCCGCCGGGACCGTCGTCGTGTCCCAAGTCGGCTGGGTCGTCGAACGAGTAATGGCAGACGAGGCCCTGGCGCGCGCGCGGACGGCTCAGCTGTAGAGTGCCTTCGTTTACGGCGACGTTTGAGACGCCCTTCGCCGTTCCGTCGAGCGTCAGCATGTAGTCCGCGCCTGCCTTGGCAAGGCTAGCGCCCGTTCCCGCAATGGTGCCCTGGAATGTCGTCGCCGTGGCACCCGCGCCGGTTCCGACCGTGAGCGAGGAGCCGGTCTTCTTCAGCTCGACGCCGCCTGCAAGCGCCGCGCCGGAGAGCGTCTTCACCGAGACCGACTCGCCGGAGGAGAGAACGCCGGCGGACGAGGCCGTGACATTCTTCAGGGTCAGCCGTTCACCCTCCTCAGCGGACGGGAGGCCGTTCGCGTAGACACTCTGGATCTCCTGGTCCGACAGCGGGCGGTTCATGACAAGCAAGTCGTCGAGAAGCCCCTTGTACGGATAGGAGCCGTCCTGCCAGCTGTTCCCCTTCGCATAGACGCGGCCGAAATAGAAATTCATGTTCGGCGGGGCATAGGAGAGGTTCGGGGTCATGCTGCCGACAAGCTGACCGTCGAAGTAGAGGCTGAAGGACGCCGGATTGTCCTTGCCGTCGTGCGTCGCCACGAAATGGTGCCAGTTGCCGTCCCAGACGTACGCCTCGGGACGAAGCCGGTTGTCGCCCCAGATTCCGTAGTTGATGTTGATGTTGCTTCCTATACCAGTCGCAGTTGCAGAGCTGATAAGCCGCATGGAGACGGCCTTGTTGTTGGCAGGCTCGCCGAACATGAACATTCTGGCGTCCTTGTCGCAGTCCGAGTCCGGCTTGAACCAGAACGAAATCGTGAAGCCGCTGCCCGGGTTGAACTCGGCGAGGCCAGCGTCCGTGTCGGGGCCCTTGAAATAGGATTCGCCGTCAAGCGAAAGCACCTTGCCGCGCGTGGCGTCGTTGACGACTACGGGATTGCCTACGGAAACGAGACGGGAGCCGAAGCCTGCCGTGTCCTTGAAAGGATCGTCCTCGTCCTCGAACGCGAGGCTCAGGACTGTCACCGGGCTGTAGTTGACGTCGGCGCGGTTGAACTCGAGGTCATAGTTCGGCGCGCTTTCCGCAATGGTCGCGACGCGCTCGTTCTGGAAAGCCAGCGTACCCGAGTCGGAGACAGACGGAATGTCGATCTGAGGGGTGACACGCTCGG
>JAFRJH010000222.1 GCA_017432385.1 Kiritimatiellia bacterium | reverse complement strand
CCAGAGTCTTGCGCTCGGCCTCGGCGCGCGTCACGGTGTCGGCCTTGAGCACGCCCTCCTCGTCGATGCGCGCCACGCCCTCGCTCACCATGTCCAGCTGGTCGCGGCTGACGGTGCGGCCGATGACCGTCGCGTATATCCTGTCGCGACGCTCCTCCTTCGTCGCCTCGTAGTCCGCGAGCTCCCGCTTGCGCGCCTCGAGCGCCTCCTCGGCGGCCGAGAGCGCCTGCCGCGCGGCCGTAAGCTCGCCGGTCGCACGGTCTTCGCGCATCACGCGGATCCTGAGAAGAGGCTGGAGCGTGTAGGGCATCGTCAGCGCGCCCCTTTCTTCAAGTTGCACAGCCGACACAGCATCTGGAGATTGTCGGGCACGGTGTGCCCGCCCTTCGCCCACGGCGTCCTGTGGTCGCCGCGCACGGCCCAGTACATCGTGTTCAGCGGATAGCCGTGCATGGCGGTGTTTATCACGGCCTGCTGCTGCTTCTCGGAATAGATGAACTCGCGCTGGTACTTCGGGCGAATGTCGAGATTGCCGCCATACGCCACCACGCCGTCCTCCGCATGGTCGGCGTAGCCCTCGCACAGCTCGCGCACGGTAATTGACAGCGGTTCAATCTTCATTTGCCCGATCCTTTCTCATGCTAAAAATCATAGAAATTGATATTCGTGCCGGAAGTGCCAAACGACAAGCGACTTCAATCTTTCATAGGTGAAGGTTCCTTCCGAAATCCACTTGCCGAGAAAGTATTTGAGCCATGCACCCTCTCTATCACCACCACCCCATGTCGGATCTTTTGCCCATTCTTCGAACTTTTCGCATAGTCGTGATTGTACACGAGGGTCTTTGCTATACCAGCAGGCGGTAAAAAGGCCGTCCCGTGCATCGTTAGGAACAACATCCAACAGACGCAATATCCAATCTGCACCATCTGACTTGACGGCGAGATAGGACAACAAGAATGTAGGCGACGCCCATGAACTCCAGTCCGTTACCGCTATAATCTCGTCCATTCGGCTGCCCACCAAATTCCCCTTTATTGCCATAAGCCTGGAGAGATGACAATGAATCTCATAAGTAAAAAGATTGCTGCGTTCTATGGAAGCAATCAACAAAACTGTCGCCTCATCGTCCGACACATCTGAAAACATCCATTCAGACGAACATTCAGGGAACGACAAGTTATTGTCACAAGTCAAATATCGTTCGCCGTTTCTGTCGTCGGTGACTATCTCCAATGAATAGTTTTTTGCCGCCTCGTTGCGTTCAACGATTTCTTTGATCAACTTGAAAACATCAGTGCGATCCTTCTTCTGCGCCAAGTAGTGGGCAAGTTCAAGTTCGATATCGGCGCGGCGAGTGTAGAACGCGTCGTTCTTCTGCTTCTTGGCTCTGCCGAGGCTGCTGTTGTCGTTCTTCGCCATTTCAACTATCTTTTGCACCCCTGCTATCGGCTTTTCTGGAGGATGTCGTTGCCATATCTACAAACCTGTGGGTATTATATCAAAATTCCGCCTCTAGGTCATACTTGTCCGCTACGACACCGCCTCCTTCAGCTTCGCTATCGTGTCGTCGTAGACGGGCTTTTCGTCGAGGCCCTGTTTCAGGAACGCGTTGACGGCCCCTATCTTCGCGACAGCCTCGTCCGTCTCGGGATCCGGTCCCTTCATGTATTCGCCGATCTTGAGGAGGAGCTCGACCTCGGCATACTTCGCGAGCAGCGACCTGAGCTTCGCGGCGGCCTTCTTGTGGTCCGCCGGGATGATGGCGGACTGGCAGCGCGAGATCGAGGCGAGGATGTCGATCGCGGGGTAGTGGTTCTGCTGCGCGAGTCTGCGGGAAAGGATGATGTGCCCGTCGAGGATCGAACGCGTCTCGTCCGCGATTGGTTCCGTCATGTCGTCGCCCTCGACGAGGACGGTGTAGAGCGCGGTGATGGAGCCCTTCGCGGAGTTTCCGGCGCGTTCCATCAGCTTGGGGAGCTCGGAAAAGACGCTCGGCGGGAAGCCGCGCCGCGTCGGCGGTTCGCCGGCGGCGAGGCCGATCTCGCGCTGGGCGCGGCCGAAGCGCGTCACCGAGTCCATCATCAGGAGCACCTTCCTGCCCTGGTCGCGGAAACTCTCCGCGATGGCGGTCGCGACATAGGCTGCCTTCAGGCGCTCCATCGACGAGCGGTCGGATGTGGAGATGACGAGAACGGCCTTTTTCATCCCCTCGGGGCCGAGGTCCTTTTCGATGAACTCCCTTACCTCGCGTCCGCGCTCGCCGATGAGGGCGAGAACGGTCACCTCGGCCTCGGTGTTGCGGATGATCGAGGCGAGGAGCGTCGACTTGCCGCCGCCCGCCGCCGCGAAGATGCCCATGCGCTGCCCTTCGCCGCACGTGAGGAGTCCGTCGATGGCGCGGATGCCGAGGGAGATCGGCTTCGAGATGATGCGCCGCTCCAGGGGGGACGGCGGCGGCGCGTACACGGGATAGTATCCATCGGGGCGGAGCGGGCCCTTCGTCTCGGCGTCCAGCGGGCGGCCGAGCCCGTCAAGGACGCGCCCCAGCAGGTTCTTTCCGACCGGAACCATCTGCACATGCCGCGTCGGGATCACCTCAGTCTCGCCGCTGATGCCTATCATCGCGCCGAGCGCCGTCAGGAGGACCGCCTCCTTGGTGAACCCCACGACCTCGGCCTGCACCTCGACGTCCTCCCACGGGTTCCTGAGAATGCACACCTCGCCGATCTTGACGCCGGGGACCGACGCCTTGATGATGGTGCCGACCACCTGGATGACCTTGCCCTTCACGTCGATGGGCTGCGCGTCCTCCACGGCGCGGTTCAGAACCTCTGGGATGTAGTCAAAGGGTGTAGACATCACTGTCCCTTCGAAATATGCCTTTTGAGCGACTTCTCGAGCGCGGCGAGCTGGGTGTCGACGGACGCGTCGGCGACGCCGGCCTCGGTCTCGAGCAGGCACGCCGGGCCCTTTAGGCGCGGATCCTCGACGACGTCGAAGGTCTCGACCGTCGGATAGGCGGTGCGGAGCTCCGCGACGCGCGCGCGGACGGTCTCCACGAGCTCCGGCGCGACCTTGAGCGTGACATGCCGCTGCGTGCGGATGACGGCGTTCATGGTCTTGCGGACGATCTGCAGGACCATTTCCCTGTCGCCGATCTCGACGACAAACGACTTCAGGGCCTTCAGCACGATGTCCGCCATCTTGGCTTCGACGGACTCCATGAACGCGACGGACTGGTCGACCTGCTCGAGCTTCTGCATCGCGATCTCCATCTTCCCGTCCGCAAGGCCCTTCTCGTATCCGCGCCTCCTCTCGTCCTCGAAAGCGGCCTTCGACTCTTCACGCATGCGGGCGGCCTCGGCCTCCGCGGCGGCGATTATCTCGGCCGCCGTGCCGACAGTAGCGACGTCCGTCGCCTTGACGACGCGGCGGTCGGACTGGAGGGCGAAATCCTGTTTGTTTATGAGCAGCATAGCGTATACGCCTCCGGAAATTTGAGTTTTAGGAGCTTCCTGACGGCCCCGTCCGCCGTCCGTCTTTCCTTTACGCCGCATGGGGCGCAGAGGCCACAGAGGCTTTTCGGGAGCTTAAGCCTAAGTCGGCCGGCGACCGGCGCGGGACATGCGTCGAGCATAGAGAATATCGTCCCAAGCCCCGCGGCGACGACTCTTTCGGGCAGCTTTGCGTCCGCCGTGCCGTCCGCGGACAGATTCAGCCCCGTGAAATACGCGGTGAAGGCGAACACTTCTGGGTAGATTCCGTGGAGCGCGGCCTTGAGCGCGCGGACCGTCGCGCCGTCCGTGACGCGGCGGAGCTCCCCCGCGCAGGCGAGGGCCCCCAGCCACTTGGCGACGGACTCCAGCGTCGCGCCGTCCAGAAGCGCGAGGCGGCTCCAGTCGTCCTTCGGGAAGGAGTGGAACACCGGCTCGACACCGAGGCGGGAAAGGATCCACCTCCTGACGCGCGGGGAGGATGAAGTCAGGTAGTCGGGCAGCTGGGCAGCCTGGAGGCGCCGGGACTGTTCCGGATCTTCGCTGCCAGGCTGGCCTGCCGACAGGTCGTCCAGCCAGCTCGCATGCACCTGCGGGGCGAAATCCCAGAGGAAGTCGCGCACGCGCGGCCAGAGCGCGGCGTCGCCGACGAGCGCGCGGGCGCCGTCCATGTCAATCACGCCATCCATCTTCTGCCGGCCCCCTTCCTGTATTCAAGGTACCTTCCCCAGCGGTCGGCCGCCTCCCTCCCGCGTCCGAGGACCTGCAGGGCGCGCGTCTCGAGGACCGCGCCGGCGTGGGCGAGCCGCGGCGGAATGT
>JAFRJH010000221.1 GCA_017432385.1 Kiritimatiellia bacterium | reverse complement strand
TTCGGGCGTCTTGCCCGCGGCCTCCCAGTCCGCGATCGCCTTCCTGTCCGCCTCCGTAGGCTCCTGCTTGGCGAGGTCGGCCTGGCGGGCGAGGACGTCCGCGAGCGCCTTCTCCTCCTTCTCCCCGGCCTTGAAGAGCGAATCCAGGTCGACGTTCTTCGCCTTGAGGAACTCGACGGCCGCCACGACCTCCGGCGTGCGGATCCTGCCGTCGCCGTCGGTGTCCATGAGCTCCAGCATGCGCTGGTCGAACCTAACTCCCTTCGTCGGCATCGAGATGGCCAGCCAGTGCTTCCTGTCCAGCTCCGCGAGGTTTGCGATGTCTTCGCCGCTCTCGATCCCCGCCTGGGCCATGCGGCCGGCGTTGAACCATTTCCACTCGTGCTTGCTCATGCTGTTCCTCCTTTTGTGCGTTGTTTGAATAGCTTGTCCCGCGCCGCTCACGCGCGCTCCGCGGCGCGGCGCTCCAGGCTGCGGCGGTACTCGGCGAGGTCGACCTCCAGCTTCGCCGCGCCGGACTCGACGGCCGCCTTCGCGACGGCGAACGAGACCTCCACGAAGAGGCGCCTGTCGAAGGGCTTGGGGATGATGTAGCCCTGCCCGAACTCCAGCCTCTCGCCGGGGTAGAGCGCCTTCACCTGGTCCGTGACCGGTTCGCGCGCCAGCATCGCGAGCGCGTTCGCCGCGGCGACCTTCATCTCCTTGTTGATCGTGCGGGCGCGGACGTCGAGCGCTCCGCGGAACAGGTATGGGAAGCCGAGCACGTTGTTGATCTGGTTCGGATAGTCGCTGCGGCCAGTGACCATGACGTAGCGCCTGCCGTCCATCGCTGCGGCGACGGCCTCGGGCGTGATCTCCGGATCGGGGTTCGCCATCGCGAAGATCGCGGGGAACTCGCCCATGGACTGCACGTCCTCGCCCGTGAGGATGTTCGCCGCCGACACGCCGATGAAGACGTCCGCCCCCTTCAGCGCGTCGCGCATCGCGAGGGACGGCGCGACGTCGCGGGCATGGACGGCGTTCTGGCGCGAGAGGTCCCTGCGGGAGGTGCAGAGGACGCCGCGGATGTCGAACATCGTGATGTCCTCGACGCCCGCGGCCTTCAGCATGTCCGCGATGCGCGTCCCCGCGGCGCCCGCGCCGCTCATGACGATCTTGAGCTCGCCGAGCCCCTTTCCCTTGAGGAAAGCGAAGTTCATGACGCCGGCCGTGGCGATGACCGCGGTCCCCCACTGGTCGTCGTGGAAGACCGGTATGTCCAGCTCGGCGTCGAGGCGGTCCTCGATCTCGAAGCAGGCGGGGCTCGCGATGTCCTCGAGGTTGATGCCGGCGTACTGGGGCGCAATCGCCTTGACGGCCTGGATGACGCGCTCTGGGTCGGTGGGGCCCGTGTTCCCGCCGCCGACGCGGCAGGCGTCGAGCGGAACGGGCCATGCGTCGACGTCGGCGAACGACTTGAAGAGGACGGCCTTGCCCTCCATGACGGGGATCGAGGCGGACGCCCCGCGGTCGCCGAGGCCCAGTATCGCCGTGCCGTCCGACACGACCGCCACGAGGTTGGGCTTCGCCGTGACGTCGTACACCGCGTCCGGGTCCTCGTCTATCGCGAGCACCGCCTGCGCGACGCCGGGCGTGTACGCAAGCGTAAGGTCGTCCCTGCTCCTCAGCTCCTTGGGGAGCCTCACCGCGACCTTGCCGCCCCTGTGGTACTCCAGCACCTTCTCTCTGCTTACCGACGCCATTCTACCTTATCTCCTTTTCATAAAAGCCGAAATGGACGATCCTCACGCCCGTCGGCTCGAGTATCTTGCGGACGACCGAAAGCCAGTCGTCGGGGATGTCGCACGCGATGACGACGGAGTCCGCGCCGGTCTTGCGGATTATCTCCGGCGCCTGGTTAATCGTGCCCATGACCTGTATCCCGCCGATGTAGTGGCCCCGCAGGAGTATGTCGTCGTCGAGAAGCCCGACTATCATGCGGTCGTTGGCGGACGTGCGGCGCACGAGCTCCCGCCTGAACGCGCGGTACCGGAGCCCCGAGCCGTAGACGAGGACCCGCGAGACGCCTGGCCTGGACTTGAGGCGCGAGCAGTCTATCGCGTAGAAGACGTCGCGGACGACCCCGCGGAAGACCCGCACTCCCACGAGGGCGATGAAGCTCGTCGACGCGTACGCGATCGTCATCGCCGCCACGCCGGGCTCGCAGACCGTCGGCGCATAGTAGACGGCGATCGACCCGAACGCGGAGCCGAACACGCACGCCAGCAGGAGCCGCACGTAGTTCGACACCATGGCGCGCGACCAGACGGTGCGGTATGTGCGGAAGAACACGAGGCAGGCGAAGACCGCGATGACGCGGACGGGCAGCGCGACGCGGAGCCACGCCCTGCCGCCGGGCACGTTGAGCGCCCAGGCGCACACGAAGAACACGGCTATCAGCGCCGCGATGTCGAACGCAAGGTAGAACGGCACGGTCATCCGCGCCCAGCGGCGGCGCGCGTCGCTGTCGCGGCTGTGCGCGACGGAGTTCAGGAGCCTCCCGGCGTCGAAGAGCTCGATTCTGGCCATGTCCTTGAAGATGACGACCGACGCCGCGGCCACAGCGAAGAGCCATAGCCCCGCCGCGCGCGACCGGAGCGCCATGCCGACGAGCCCGACCGCAACCAGGAAAGCGGCGAACGCGTAGAGCACCCACGCGGCCTTGCGCTGGTTCAGCCCCATCGCGCGCAGGATGCGGTGGTGCAGGTGGTCGGAGTCGGCCGTCATCACCCTGCCGTTCCCCGTCTCGTCCTCGTCGCGGCGGCGGATGAGGTGGCGTATCGAGCGCCGCAGGATCGCGAGCGACGTGTCGAAGATCGGAACTCCCATCGCGAGGAGGGGCACGCCGACCGAGACGAGGAACGAGTTGGGCGTCTGCGAAGCGAGCGGCAGCACCGCTATCGTGAAGCCTATGAACATCGAGCCCGAGTCGCCGAGAAAGACGCTCGCGGGATGGTAGTTGTAGCGCAGAAAGCCGACAAGCCCCCCGGCGAACGCGAAGTAGAACAGCGTCGCCTGCGGGTTCTCGATGAGGAAGAGCGTCCCCGCCATGCCGAGCGTCGCGATGAGCGCAAGACCCGTGGCGAGCCCGTCGAGCCCGTCGATCAGGTTGAACGCGTTCACCGCCCCGACGATCCAGAAGACCGTGACGCCGCAGTCCACCCAGCGCGGAATGGACGGCCACAGCCGGTGGAACCCGAGGTCCACCCACCCCCAGGCGAGCAGGGCGACGGCAATCTGCCCGAGCAGCTTGAGCTTGGGGTTGAGGTTGAACCTGTCGTCCGCCAGCCCCAGCGCGGCGACAGAACACCCGAGCGCCGCAAGCCTCCAGTAGGTGGCATCCGTCATTCCGTCGCCCTGGAGCGCCGGACGGTCCGAGACGAGGACGAAGATCGAGTACGACGCGAGCACGCCGAGGACGATCGCGATTCCGCCGCCGCGCGGAATCGGCACCTTGTTGATGCGGCGCGGATCCGGCCTGTCCACCATGCCCAGGCGGCGGTTCAGCTCCCGCACGAGCGGCGTGAGGACGAGCGTGAGGACGAGCGAGCCGAGAAACACGACCGCGTACGGAACGACCTTCCTGAGCAGCGTCTCGATCATTCCGCCACCCCCTTCAGCGCGCCTGCGATCTCGCCCAGCGCCATGTCGCCCGCGCGCGAGGAGCACACCGTCACCATCACCCACCTGTCGATGCGGTTTCTGACGGAGCGGTCCCAGACGTCGCGGACTATGCGCCTGACGTGCGACGCAGTGCGGAAGCCCTCCTGGTTGAAGAACGTGTAGGCGAAGCCGAGCGGACGCTCCCCGCGGGCCTCGAGGGTGAGAAACCGCCAGTCCACCCCGCAGACCTCCACCGTGCGGGGCGACGTCATCTGGAACCCCTGCGCCGGGAGGCAGAGCTCGGGACGGTGGATCGAGCTCTTGCTCGTCCCGCCGACGACGACCGACACCTGGAACCACTCGCCGTCCGCGCACGTGTAGAGCTGCTTCTCGATGCGGGTGTCGGACGGCAGGACCTTGAGCTCCGCCTCGCTCGGCTCAAGCGGCGAGCTCTCGCAGCCGGCGATCTCGGAGAGATGCACGTCGGGCGGGTCTGCGACCGTGACGTCGGGCGTCGTGGACTGGACGGCCATCGCCGCGGCGACGGCGGCCGAGAAAAGCGCGGGGACGAGA
>JAFRJH010000026.1 GCA_017432385.1 Kiritimatiellia bacterium | reverse complement strand
CCATACCAGAACGAAGTGCGCGAACTGATCGAAAGACATCTTGAGGACGTTGCCGCAAACAGGTTCGTGGCCATAGAGCGCGGAATGGGCATCAGCCTTGAACGCTATTCAGACCTGCTTGAGGAGCTTCGCACGCTCGAGCCGCGTCCGGGAAGGGCCTACAGCCGCTCCGGTCGCGAAATTGCGTACATAAACCCGGAGGTGCATGCAATGCTCGTCGACGGACGTTGGATTGCCCGAGTCGACGACCGCAGCCTCCCGGATATACGGATATCCCCAAAGTACGTGAAGATGCTCTCCGATCCAGAACTCGACAAGGAAACCAAGGAGTATCTCCGCGGCAAAATCGCCGCGGCCGAGGCTATATCGGACGCCGTAGAGCGGCGCCAGGAGACGCTGACCAATATAGCGCAGGCGATTTTCGACGCACAGCCCGGATACTTCGTCGAAGGTGAAAAAGGCATTAAGCCGCTCACTATGGAGGAGATTGCCAAAAAGACCGGAGTACACCACGCAACCGTCTCTAGGGCGGTTCGCGGCAAATATGCGTCCACACCTCGCGGAACGATCGAACTGCGCAGGTTCTTCGTCCACGGCGTCGCAACTGAGGACGGCGGAATTGCGTCGAAATGCGCACTTGACGATTCGCTTCGCGCAATCGTAAACTCCGAAGACAAATCCCATCCATTCAGCGACGAAAAACTTGCCGAAATCCTCAAATCCCGTGGTTTTTCAGTCGCCAGACGCACAGTGGCCAAATACCGCGGACAGCTCGGCATACCTGGAGCGTCTGAGCGCAAGTCTTAGCAATCCTAGAGACTATATTTGATACGCACTTAGTGCGCATAATATGTGTTATGTAAACTAGGATTTCAGGAACTCAAGTCTCTTTGCTATTGTCGCCTCATAACCCTGGTCGGTCGGCCGGTAGTACTGTTTCGGTATGCCAAGGTATTCCTGCTCGACGTAATGGTTCGCGAAGGAATGCGGATACTTGTATTCGGTCACCTTCCCGCTGCCAATTGCCTTGACATGCTTGTTCTTGAGGTGTTCAGGCACCGGCTGCACGGCGCCGGACTCGACATCGGCCATTGCTTCGGAGATCGCCATGCAGCTTGCGTTTGACTTAGGTGCGGATGCAAGGTATGTCGTCGCCTGGGCGAGGTTGAGCTGGCACTCGGGCATGCCGACAAACTCGCACGCCTGCATTGCGGCGACGGCGACGGAGATTCCGCGCGGATCGGCGTTGCCGATGTCTTCGCTGGCGCTTATGACGAGCCGTCTGGCTATGAACCGCAGATCCTCGCCGGCCGTCAGCATCTTCGCCAGCCAGTAGATGGCCGCGTCGGGGTCGCTTCCTCTTATCGACTTGATGAATGCGGAGATAGTGTCGTAATGGCCGTCTTCCTTCTTGTCGTACCTGACCTGACGGCGCTGCACGCATTCCTGGATGACGGCGAGTGTGAGGTGGACGAGCCCGTCGGATTCAGGCGGGGTCGTGCGCATCGCGATTTCGAGCGCCGTCAGCGCATGGCGGGCGTCGCCGTCGCAGATGGTCGAGAGAAACTCGCAGGCGTCCGCGTCGAATGCGGAAGGGATCCTTCCATAACCCCTTCTCTCGTCCTTCAGCGCCCTTTCCAGGAGCTTCGCCACGGCTTCCGGAGACAGCGCGTGGAGTTCGAAGACGAGCGAACGCGATGTGAGCGGCGTGTTGATGAAGAAACTGGGATTGTGCGTCGTCGCGCCGATGAGCACGACGGTTCCGTCCTCGACGTACGGGAGAAGCACATCCTGCTGCGACTTGTTGAAGCGGTGTATCTCGTCTATGAAGAGAATCGTGCCCTCTCCGCCGAGCTCGTTGCGGGCGCGGTCGCAAATCCGCCGGATGTCGGCGACGCCGGATACGACGCCCGAGAGGCGGACGAAGTTGCGCTTCGTCGTCTTCGCAATCACCTCCGCCAGCGTGGTCTTGCCGCATCCTGGCGGACCGTAGAGAATGACGTTGGTCAGGCGGTCGGCCTCGATCACCCTTCTCAGCAGCCTGCCTTCGCCGAGGATGTGCTCCTGCCCGACGACCTCGTCGATCGTCTCGGGTCGCATCCGCGCGGCGAGCGGCTCTGTGGCCGACCCAGTCACTGCTCCTGGAACATGTACCAGTTGACGATTCCCGACTTGACGGCCTTGCGGAAATCGTAGAGACGCGAGAGCTTTGTCGTCGGGCTTGCGTAGACAAGCGCCGAGAGCGTGTTGCCCGTGAAGTCGTCCGCGAGCTTCGCGGCTTCGGCGAGCGTCTTGCACGGATGCTCCTTCACGACCAGTCGTGGATCGGTGGAGTTCGGATCGCTCCAGTCTTCGGTGATGCGCACGACTGTAAAGCCGCCGTCGTCGTTGAAATGCACCTCGGGGGGCTGGGCGAGGCGCTCCTTGCGGTCGCGCCACTGTTCAAGCGGAAGGAACGCGCGGTAGAAGAACTGCCCTTCCGCGAATCCGTTGATTTTTACGCGCGCCGAGTCGATCATGGAAAGCGCGGTTGCGGCGTCGGCCGCCTCCTTGAGAGTCATCTCGGGCGAGAAGCGCGGCAGGACCGTCAGCTCGCGCTTCTCTGACTTTTTCTTCAGCGAGACGAGCGCCTCTCCGATCTTGCCGCTTTCAAGGGCGAGGTCGACCGACTCCCATCCTTGTTCCCCGTTCCAGGAGAATGTGAAGGTCCGTTTGTCGCCCTTGGGAATCTTGACGCCGGGCTGGAACCGTCCGTAGGTGGCGGACTGGTCGAGCGCGTCGTCGAGCTGGATCAGGGACTGGCGGCAGTTGTACAGTGCGAATACCGCCGCCGGCATGTTCGTCTCGGCTTCTGGCACGCCCTTGGCGTCGCGGAGGCCGCCTGTGAAGATGATCGGCGGCACGGCGGCGCCGCGCATCTCCTTCACCATCGACGCGAAGGACGGCTCCATTCTGAGCTGGCAGCCGACAGGCCAGAATCGGCATCCCTTCTCGTCTATGTCGCGTCCGACCGGGATCCCTGCCTTCCTGAATGCCTCGGCGATCTCCGTCACGGAGGAGTCTGTCACGAACATCGACTCGTAGTCGTGGTCGGAGCCGGGCCCCACGAACAGGAACTCGAGCTGCGTGTCCATGCCGCAGTCCGTGGACGTCGCGGTGAACGTGACCGAGTGCTTCTCCGCGTCGAACGACACCTTGCCGTCCGCGAGAAGCGCCGATGCGGCCAGGGCCGCAGCAATTGCCGCCGTCATCCTCATCTGCATGCCTCCGCTGCCTTCTTGAATCCTTCCGCGCTGCGCGCGATGATCTTCTCGTCCACCGAGCAGCTTAGCCTTATGTGCCCGGCGCGGCCGAAGCCGGAACCTGGCACGGCCAGGATGCGTTCGGCGAGAAGCGCGTCGACGAACCTGCCGTCGTCGCCGCCAGGGGCCTTCGGGAAGAAGTAGAAGGCCCCGCGCGGCATGATGAACTCGATTCCGGCGTCGGACAGGACCTTCGCCATCAGATCGCGGCGTCGCCTGTAGATGCCGAGGTCGACGGTCTCGTTGCAGATCGCCGCCGCGAGGCGCTGTCCTATCACTGGGGCGTTGACGTAGCCAAGCGTGCGGTTGACGAGAACCAGCGTCGAGACGAGCGTTCCTCCGTCCTCCTTCGTGAGTTCGGGGCTGACGGCGATGTAGCCGACGCGCTCGCCGGCCATCGAGAGCGTCTTCGAGAAGCTTCCGAGGACTACGGCATAGCGAGTCATCGGAAGTATCGCGGGAACCTCAACGCCGTCGTAGGCGAATGCGCGGTATGGTTCGTCGGAAAGGATGAATAGAGCCCTTTCTCCGTCGCCGCGTGCGGCGTTTGTCTTGTCGACTAGCGCCGCGAGCTTCTCGAGCTCGGCGCGGGAGTAGACCGTGCCTGTCGGATTGTTGGGGGAGTTCACGAGTATCGCGCGTGTCCGCGGCGTCACGGCCGCCTCTATCGCGGGGAGGTCCAGAGTGAAGTCGTCGCGCGTCGGTACGGGCTTCAGGACGCCGCCGAAGTGCCCGCAGTAGTTGCCGTACTCGACGAAATACGGACTCGGCACGATCACTTCGTCGCCGGGCTCGACCGTCGCGCGGAAGAAATCGACGAGCGCGCTCGCCGCTCCGACGGTCATGATGACGTCCGCCGCGGAAAGCTCAACGCCCTGCTCGCCGGAAAGATGGGCCGCAATCGCCTCGCGTACGGACGGAATGCCGGCGTTGGGGCAGTAGCCGAGCCCGAGCGGCTTTACGGCGTCGTCGGCTATTCTGTGAAGGACGGCGCGCGCGGCCTCGGGGGGCGGCACGTCCGGGTTGCCGAGCGAGAAGTCGCAGACGGCGTCCTCGCCGTACTCGCGCTTGAGCTCAAGGCCCTTTTCGAACATCTTGCGGATGAAGCTGGCCTTTCCGGCCGCGTCCTGGAACTTGTCGGTAACTGTCTGCATCACGAATCCTTTTCGAGGATATTATACCAAATTTCGGCTGCCGCGGCGGGCTTGCGACGTCTCCGGGACGAAAGCTGCGGGCGACTCGACGTTCGCGGCTACAGCGCGTTTTCGCCAGGCTTGAGCTCGACGGTGCGTCCGCCGAACTCGAACACGCCCGGGACTGGCGTGACGACGGTGCCGGATGCCTTGTCGCCGTCGAACCTGAGGTCGACCTTGATCCACCCCTTCGGATGAGGATGCGTCGCCCTGAGGTCGAGAAGCCCGCCCGGGCACGGCGCGACGCGCACGCGCTTGAAGAACGGTGCATCGGAGCGTATGCCCGCGAGGCCCGTCTGCATGAACCATATCGGATGCGCCCCCCATGCGTGGCAGTCGCTGCGGGACTCGTTCTGCCCGTTCTTGCCCGAGTCAGGCGACTCCTGGGTCGTGGCAAGGCCCTTCTTGACGTAGTCGCGCCACAGATCGAGACGCTTCAGGAAGAGGTCTCCGCGACCAAACTTGAAGTACGTCTCGAAGAGGTAGTACGAGAAGTAGACCGTGCAGCGCTTCAGGTCTTCGTCCTCCACGAGATGGCGGAACGCCGCCTCGGCCTTGTCCTTCGGCAGCACGTCGCCGATGAGCGCAAGCGCCTGCGCGTGCTCGGAGAAGTCCTTCTTCGCGGGCGTATCGGCGAGAAGTCCGCGCTCCTCGGACCAGAACTTCTCGACGATCTTCGCGGCAAGCTTCTTCGACTTGGCCTCCCAGTACTTCGCCTGGAGGTCGTTCCCGAGCGCGCGCTCGGTCGTGGCCGCGGATTTCATCGCGAGGTTCCAGTAGAGATTCAGCTCCGCGTTGACCCCGTCGCCGAAACGGCAGCCCGGCGCCGTGCCGTCGCCATCCCAGCCGACGACCCAGTCCATGAAGTTCCAGCCCGGCAGATTCTCCAGGAGCCCGTCCTTGTTCTCGTAGTACTCCATGCCAGCCATCGACTTGCGGAGCCCCGGCAGGCGCGCGCGCAGCCACTCGCGGTCCGCGTGGTTCATCGTGTAGTCGCCGTACATGAGGAGATAGCAGAGGGTGTAGCTCGCCCCCTCCTGCAGTCCGCGCGTCGGCCAGTTGAACGGGCACTGCCCGTCGTCGCGCGTGCCTAGGTCGTAGAGCTCGATCGCGCGCTTGATCATGCGGTCGTCGCGCGACATCGCGGAAAGCACGTTCAGCTGCACGCGCGTGTCGCCGGGGTACATCTGCTGTTCGTAGTACGGGCAGTCGAACAGCATCTCGTGGCAGCACATCTGCATCGCCCTTGCGCAGATGCGGCGGATGCCCTCGAGAGTTGGGTCGTCCGGCGTTGTGAAGGCGCTTTGCATTTCGAGGGGATACCGGCTCTCCACTAGCCGGATCAAGTCGACGGCAAGCGGTTCGTCCTTCGTCTCGATGTCAATGCGGACCCACTTGCCGCAGCGGAACCACGGCGAGGAGAAGACTGCGCCCCTGCGTCCGTCGCTCACGAACGTGTCGCCGAAGGCGGGAAGGAAGCGGCCAACGATCTTGCCGCGCGCATCCGGCTCGCTCGTCTTGAGGTGGTTGTCGCCGCGCTTCGCCGCCTCGGCGAAGCAGATCGCGAACTTCGCGTCCTTCCCGCCGGAGAGCCGCACTTCGGGATACACGCAGTAGTAGTCCGCCATGTCCCACGCGATCTGCATCTTCGTGTTCGCGGGGACCGTGAACGGCTTCGACAGGTCGATCGTCTCCTTGGCCTCGTCCTCGGTGAATACGTGGCGGCTCCGGAACTCCACGCCCTTCGCGACTGCCTTGACGCTGCCCGGGCACATCTTGTACTCAGCCTGATCCGTCTGGTCCGGAAGCTGCGACGGGAAGAGCATCCACCCGCCCGTGCGCCCGCCGTAGATGCGAGGGCCCTTGTCGCCTGCGCCGCCGCGCACCACCTCGGGCTTTGTCCATTCGACGGGTTCGCCCGAATACGGGCCCGCGCCGACGATCTCGAACTGCGACCCCGTGCCCCACGCACCCGCGTCCTTGTCCTTGCCGATCGGCTTGATGCCGGGAAGCCGTCCGACCTTCCACGAGCCCTTGCCGGTCGTCAGCTTCGCGTCGTACGCCCCGTTCGCCTTGAGAACGAATCCGCCGCGGTGCGAAAGCTGCGCGAGCGGGCCAAAGTCGCCGAGCGTCCAGACGACCGCCTCCACAACGTGACGCCCAGGTTCGAGCCCCGTCGCCACGTATGTCTGGTACTGCCAGTTCTCGACCGTGGCGCGGTTCGGACCGCGCGCAAGGAACATGCCGTCAAGCGTCAGGTAGAAGCGCTCGTCGGCGGAAACGTCGAGGACGAGCGTGCCGTCGCCTTCAGCGACTTCGAACTCGTTGCGGAACTTGAGGAAGGTGACCTCGCCCTCGACCGGCTTGCCGGTCCGCTCGCCTTCCCAGAAGTCCGTCTTGCCGCCCGCTTTCGCCGCGGCGCCGGGCATCCACAGCCACGACGCGTCGTCGATCGGCTGGAGCTTGAGGATGTTCGTGTTGCCGCGGGTCGGGCGCGCGTCGCGGAACGCACGGTCGACGGACATGGCCTTGCCGTCGCCAAGCCGATGAATGTTCGCGCGAATGGCCGCCGTCATCAGTTCGTCCGCCCTCGCTTCGGACATGCCCTCCGGCCTGTAATCGCACGACTGGTTGGTTTTGAATCCGAAAATAGCAGCGTCCCAGACGAGCGCCTGGAGATACTCGCCCTCGCCGCGGTTGAAGTGGAAGTCCGGCGCCGTGAAGAGGGCGTTGCGGTTCTCGACGAATTCAGCCGCCGTGCCGACGGGAATGACGTCAAGTCCGTGTTTTCCCGCGAATTCCCGGTAGGCGTCATGGAGACGCGCGTACATCTCGACCTGGTCGAAGCCGAACTTCCTGAGTCGCTTGTCCCACGGCGGATAGCTCCACGTCTCCTGCACTAGGATCTTCGCCTGCGGCGCGAGCTCGCGGATCTTCGCGACGAGGTTGTCGCCCCACGGTTGGTAGCTCGACTTGTCCCAGCTCTTGTGGCTACACTGCTGGACGGTCACGACGTCCCACTTGTCCATGGCAAGCGCGTCCGGGATGTTCGCCTTGCCCTTCTCGACGACGCGCTTCCCTTCCGTAATGCGGTCGAAGCGGTAGGGCTTGAACGTGGCGTTTGTCTTGGCGGACTCTACGTTCTGCCAGTGGCGCTCCAGCGAGCATCCGCCGATGTAGAGCGAGGCCAGGTCAAGCCGGTGCCCGTAAGATTCTGCGACCTGCGGCAGATGGCCGAGGCAGCTGATCGAAAAACTGTTCCCGATCATCAGGACCTTGAGTGGCTCGTCGGGGCGGGATGAACCGTCCGCGGCGGGGAATCCGGACATCGCCGCGACGACAGCGGCCAGCACGATTGGTTTCTTCATGTCTCCATTATACCATAAGGACGGAGCGGATGACTACCGACACGCGGCGGCGCCTCGTCGGGTCAGAGGGGCAGGGAGAGAGCGAGGCTGAGTGACTCCGAGAGCGTTTCGCCGGTCGGGGCGACTCGTGCGAGGCGTTCGGCGGAGTGGCTGCCCTGTCCGCAGAGGACGCAGCGGACGCCTAGCGCGTCGGCAACCTCCTTGTCGTGGAGGGCGTCGCCGATCACGACAATGTCCTTCGGCGTGGCGCCCTCGCCGGAAAGGCGCGCCAGAAGCTCTCTCGCGCGCGAAAGCTTTGAACCGCCGTCTAGGTTGTCGGTCCCGTACAGCGCCTCGAAATAGCCAGAGAGGCCGTAGCGCGCGACGTCCGACTCGAGGAGGTCCTGCCGCAGCGCGGATATGATGAACTGGCTTGCGCCCGCCTCCTTCGCGCGCTCGAGCGCGGCGACCGTCTCGCGGTTCAGGCGCTTGGGGCGGGAGGCGTACACGTCGTGGTATTCCCGGGCGATGCCGTCCCACTCGCGCTCGTCGTGCGCTATGATCCCTATTTCGTCATAGAACGGGCGGACGGGGAACGCGAACCGGCTGCGGTAGAAGTCCATGCCGATTGGTCTGCCGCCTCGCTCGAGGATCATGAAGTTCAGCGTGTCGAGCGCCGCCTGGGTGTCGTCCAGCAGCGTCCCGTTCCAGTCCCAGAGTATGCGCCTACTCACGGACCCTCACAGTCTCGATCGACGTCGCGCGCTTCGTCGCCGGATCGAAGTCTATGACGGCGCCCTCGATGACGCACGGGCCTCCCGCCACCTCGAACCGCGCGGGGATGCCGGTTACGAACTTCTTCGTGACGGGCTTCAGGTCGCGTCCGATGGAGGAGACGTACGGCCCCGTCATGCCGAGGTCGGTGAGGTACGCCGTCCCCTTCGGCAGGACGAGCGCGTCGGAGGTCTGCACGTGGGTGTGGGTTCCGACGACGGCTGTGACGCGCCCGTCGAGATAGTAGCCGAGCGTCATCTTCTCGCTCGTCGCCTCCGCATGGAAGTCCACGAACACGGGGACGTTCTTCGGGATCTCGGCGAGGACGCGGTCCATCGCCTTGAACGGACAGTCGACGGGGTTCATGAAGACGCGTCCACGCATGTTGACGACGGCGAACCGGAACGTCGGCATCGTCACGATGCGCCAGCCCCTGCCCGGGCACTCGGATGGGTAGTTTGCGGGGCGGACGAGGCGGTCGACGGAGTCGATCTGGGCGGCGAACTCCTTCTGTCCCCATGTATGGTCGCCGAGCGTTATCGCGTCCGCGCCAGCGGCGAAGAGCTCCTTGGCGAGCGCGGCGGTGATGCCCGAGCCGGCTGCGCAGTTCTCGGCGTTCACCACGACTGCGCCGAGTCCGAGCTCCCTGCGCAGCCTTGGAACCTCGCTCGCGAACATCCGCCTGCCGGCCCCTCCGACGACATCGCCTATCATCAGCATCTTCATCTTCTCACCTCAGGGAGTGTCCGTTCTGGATCAGCCACGCGGCGGCGTTCCTGTCGCCGCGCGCGGCGAGCGCGCGTATCTTCCACACCTTGCACATCGCGGAGTCCTTGGGGATGCCGCCGAACCCGAGTTCGTATGCGGCCGCGAGGTTCTCCATGGCGGGCGGATAGCCGAGCGACGCGGCGCGGCGGTAGAGGGCGACGGCTGCGGCCTCGTCCTTTCCGGCTCCCTCGCCGCGGTAGAGGCACATGCCGAGGGCGTTCATGGCCTCCGGGCTCCCCTTCGCCGACGCGTCGCGGAAGAGCGCCACGGCGCGCGCGGCATCCGGCGCGACGCCCTCGCCCCGCTGGAGGGCGAGGCCGTAGTTGAGCTCGCCGTAGGGGTTCTCCATCTCGGCGCTGCGCCTGAACCAGCGGACGGCCGCGACGGGGTCGCGGTCTACGACCACGCCGTCGCGGTAGAACCCGCCGAGGTTGTTTATAGCCTCGGGGTGTCCCGCCTCGGCCGCCGTGCGGAAGCACTCGTAGGCCTTGTCGGGATCGCGGTCGACGCCGTATCCGTTGAGATAGCACATGCCGACGTTGTAGATGCCGTTGGGGTCCTTCTCGGCGGCGGCGCGCTTGAAGTACCCGAAGCTCTTCGTGAGTATGCGGCCGATGTCGTTCGTCTTTACGCCGTGGTTGGAAAGCGCCTGCGTGAGCGTTATGGTGCCCCATGCGTTTAGCGCCTGGATGTTGCCGCCGTCCGCCGCGCGCCTGAGCATCTTGAGGTCGTTCTCCTCAAGTGAGAGGAGGTACCATGCGAGCGCGTTGTCCTTCTGTTCCGCGAGCGCCCTGATCCGTCCGCGCGACTGGTCCAGGTACTCCTTGCGTCGTTCGGCCGTCATGCGGGCGGCCGGCGGGGCGTCGGGTTCCGTTGCGACGAGGGCGAGGACGAACTGCTGGAGGGGCTTGCCGGCCTCGGCGTCGCGGGCGACTTCGGCGGCCGCCTCGGCATATCCCCTTGGGCTGCCGGAGGCACGGGAGTTGAGAAGCCGTATTATCGCGTTGGAACTGTCCGCGTGCGCCGCGGCCGCGGCGAGTGCCAGTGCGAGCGCCAGAAACCTCATGTCCTGCTCCTGAACGGTGTGAACGGAAGCGAGCTCTCCCGTATGAACGACTTGTGTTCGCGCCAGGCCTTCTTCTGCGCGCACACGGTGAGCGTGCGGCCGTCGCGGCCGAACCGCCACCACTTCGGACGGCTGACGGAGAGTATGTTGAATCCTTCGCGAATCATGCGGTATATCTCAGGCGGGGTGTATCCCGTCTGCTTGCGCGTCCTCTCCGGAACGGTGAAAAAGAGGCATCCGTCGGGCAGGAGGACGCGGTTCGCCTCGCGTATCGCCGCCCTGCTGACCATCGACCCCTCCATGACGACCACCTCGAACTGGGCGTCCTCGAACGGGAACTCGGCCTCCCGGCCTATGGACATCCAGACGCCGCCCCTCAGCTCGCGGAGGGTCTTGGAGAGCTCCGGGTCGCCGAAGCCGACGTCGAGCCCGCTCCGCACCCGCCGGTAGCGTCCGGCGATCTCGGCGATGACGGCCTTCACAGGCATATCTCGGTCTCTTCCCTCGTCGCGAGGTCCTTCATGCGCGCCACGCCCCTCTCGACGTCGTCCGGACCGAGGAACACGGCCTTCGCCGCGCATCCCGAGTCGGCGTGCGAGAAGAACTTCTTCGGCTTCTGGCTGCGGAGGGCGAGATTCACGCACTCCCCCCCGCGCCTGAGACGCGCCGCGAGCTTGAGCGCGGCGTCGCGCTGCTCCGGGAACATGAATCCGACGGCGACGCCCTTTCTTGACTTCGCTGCGTCGGCGCCAAGGCGGGACTTCAGAAGCTCGGTGACGACGACGTCGCCGAACCCGAGCCCAACGGCGCTCGTCGGCTCGCCGCCGATGGTCGTGAGGAGGTTGTCGTACCTGCCGCCGCCGAAGATGGCGCGGAACTCGCCCTTCGTGTCGAAGCACTCGAAGACGACGCCCGTGTAGTAGCTGAGCCCGCGGATCACGCCGATGTCGAACTGCAGGCAGTCGGCGAAGCCGGCGATCTCGGCGAGGTGGAAGAGCTCCTCCAGCTCCGGGCAGCCGGCGAAGGACTTCGTGTCCATTATCGCGAACGTCGCCGCGACGTCGGCGTCGGAGAGTCCGCCGTCCCTCAGCATCGCCGCGATCTCGGCGTCCGGCATCTTGCCGCGCTTGTCGAGCGCGAGAAAGACCTGGGCGTGCTTGCCGGCGTCGATGCCGCTCTTCGAGAGGAGCTCGCCCAGGAATCGGCGCGACGAGACATGGACCTTGAAGTCGGTGGACGAGAGGCCCATTCTGCGGAGCGCGTCGCACGCGGCGCCTATCACCTCTGCCTCGGCAAGGACTGAATCCTCGCCTATGATGTCTATGTTCCACTGGTAGTGCTCGCGCTTGCGGCCCTTGGTCATGCGCTCGTAGCGGAAGCACTGCGCGATCGTGGTCCACTTGAGGGGAAACTGGAGCTCCTTCTGGCGCTGGGCGACCATCCTGGCCAGGGTCGGCGTCATCTCGGCCCTGAGCGCGATGTGGCGCTCGGACTTGTCGAAGAAGTGGTAGATCTGCTCCCCCACCTCCTCGCCGGCCTTGCGAGCCAGGAGGTCGTAGCTCTCGACGACGCAGCTGTCGTACTGCTCGAAGCCGGCGGCCTCGCCTGCGGCGCGGAACGCGTCGAACACCTTGTTGCGCCATGCCATGTCCTCGGGATAGAAGTCCCTCATCCCGCGCGGCGCCTCGAAACTTATCTTCTCTGCCATGAAAACTCTCCCAAGTTGAAGGTATTATACCAAAACGGCGGACCTCAGTCCAAGATGCGCGCGGTCGGGCCCTCGCCTGAATACGAGTCCAGCCCCCCGAAGCCGGCGTAGGTGTCGGAGTCGCCGCAGGGCGTCGTGCCGTCGTCGCCTCCGGGCACCGCCTTCTTCGCCTTCGGACGCTCGCCGAAAAGCACCGTCCCAAGCCGCACCCACGTCGCGCCTTCCTCGACCGCGACCTCGTAGTCTCCGCTCATGCCCATCGAAAGCCGCGGAAGACCGATGTTCAGCCGCGACTCGAGGTCGTCGCGCATTTCGCGCAACTTGCGGAAATACGGCCGCGCGTCCTCTGGGTTGTCGCTGAACGGCGCCATCGTCATCAACCCCTCGAGCGTGATGCGCGGACACGACTCTACGATGTGACGGACCGTCGGCTCGACGTCCTCGGGCCTCATGCCGCTCTTGGACTTTTCGCCCGAGACGTTGACCTCGAGGAGGATGCGCGGCGACGCGCCGGTCTCGTCGGCGATGAGGTTGATGCGGTCGGCGAGCTTGGCCGAGTCGACGGAATGGATGACGTCAAAGAGCTCAAGCGCGTGGCGGACCTTGTTGGACTGGAGGTGTCCGATGAGGTGCCACGACGGACCCGACACGCTCGCCGGCTTCTTCCACGCCGCCTCCTGCACCTTGTTCTCCCCGACGATCCCGAGGCCGGCGTCCCAGGCCTCTTTCACGACTTCGGCGCCATGGGTCTTCGTGACGGCGACGATCTCCACTTCGGCCGGATCGCGTCCTGCGCGCTTGCACGCCGCGGCGATTTTGCCGCGGACGCCTTCCAAAATCTCATTAAGATCTGTCATGTGCTCCTCGCTTTCCATTTCGCTACGGACAGGACACCTTGGCCGACAGCAGCCTCACGTAGGTGCCGGAGAACCGCAGCTTGCCCGACTTGATGATTCGCAGAAGATCGGCGTGCTCGTCGTTCTCGATGACTGGCTTCTCGTCGTCGCCGACAAAAGCCGTCGCCTTGCCGTCCTTGTAGACGAGCACGACCTTTACCTTCCCGCCAGGGCAGGGACGCGTGACCCACCCGACGGTCTTGCGCTTGTAGATGTCCTTCCACCGTCCGAACGCCGCCTTGCACTCGCCTTTGTCGAACTCGAGGACGAGCGAAGGATACATCGCGGCGTCGGCCAGCTTCTTGTCAGACGGCTTCTGCCATATCTCGAACGTCCACGGCGGCTTGTTCCCGTGCGCGCAGACCTCTAGCTCGAGCCGGAATTCGCCGGGGAACTCGACGTTCCATTCGAGGCTGCCGGACGCCCTGCTGTGTCCCGGGAAAAAGGCGCATTCGTCGTTCATGAGCCAGGCCCCGTTGTAGGTCAGCCACGAAGTCTTCTTCTTCGTGAACTTCGCGACGATCGGACGTCCGGCGGGGAAGTCGTACTTTACGCGCGCGGAGAGGAGATGCTCGTCGGCGTAGCACTCCTCGCCCTTGTCGAACTTGACGCGCGTGCGCAAGTCCTCGATTCCCTTGACGAATCCCTCGTAGTCCCCCGCCAGGTAGAGCGCGTTGAGTCGCTGGAACTCGTTGCTGTTCGCGCCGGAGATCCCGTCCCACACGATCCACCGGTTGCTGAGGTCGTCGATCACGTCCCAGGACTCGCTCGGCATCGTGCCGTGCCAGAACGAACGCCAGGTCTTCGCCGCGTTCGCGTAGTCCTTCTTGAGATAGTAGGCGAGCGTAGCGACCGCCCCGGCGATCTGGCGCACCTGGGCCATGGCGTTGCGGCTCTTTATCTGCGGCAACGCGACCTCGATCAGTTTGTCGAGTTCGTCCGCGTGGTCGCGGAAGTATTCCTCGGGGGAGACGTTCATGTCCTTGACCATCTTGAGCAGCGCCTCGGCGTAGAAGTACGGGACCATCGTGTCGTGCCGCCGGGTCTCGTAGCAGCGCTCCGCGAAGGCCTTCATCTTCTCGTGCGAGCCGCACCAGCGGGGGAAGCAGTCGTACCAGAGATAGTTGTCGTAGAACACGCGGAAGTCCGCCTGCGCCGACGTCGCCGACACGAACATCTCGTCCTCGAACGGTCCGAGCGTGGAGATGAGGTACGATGCCTCCGGATAGGAATGTAGCTCCGCCGCGCGCTTGTACGCCTCGCGGCTGGCGTCGCCGTGCTTGTCGAAGCCCTCCCAGCCCTCGTCCGTCACCTCGTTCGCGAAGCCGCCCCCGCGCGCCTTCCACGCAGCGCGTTTCTCGGTGGAGATTCGCCACAGGAGCTTCAGCCATTCGTCTACGGACGTCTTCTCGAGCCGTTCGAGAATCCTTTCGTCGCCAAACGAGCCGTTGTTGCGAAGCGTCCAGAACACCGAGCGCATGTCCTCGCCCGCATACGCTCCGGCCTCGAGCCACGCAACCACAGGCCCGACATGGTCCTGCTTCTCGGCAAACGCCTTGACCATCGCGCAGAACGGTTTCTTCGCCGTGCGCTCGAGAACCTCGACGAGCTGCTTCCGCTTCCAGAAGGACTTGAATCCCTCGTCTCCCCAGATATAGTCGATCGAGGCATTAAACAGCTTGCGCTCCTCTTCCGTCGCGACTCCGTTCGGGTCCATCTCGGCGAGCAGGAACGGACGCAGCTTCTGGTCGCGGAACGACGCGCACGTCTCGATCGTTTTGTTCGTGCGGATGTTCTCGCTCCAGTCCTTCAGCCAGGTCTCGCGGCGACGTTCGCGCTCGGCCGCATCCTCCCGCTCCTTCTCCTTCATCTCGTTCATCTCGGCTTCCGCCTTCTCCATTTCCGCGAGCACCTTGTCCACGTCGAGGTTCGCCGTCTCCTCGAGGCCCTTGAGCAACTGTGCGACGTCCGCCACAAGCTTCGCCTTCTCCTCCTCCAGCTCGGGGGGAACCGCCTTCGCCTCAAGTTCATTTACGAGCGCCGCCGCCTCCGGAAGGTATTTCGCGGCGATCTCCCTGGATCGCTCGACCGCCTTGCGCTTGTCGTCCTTGGGCAAGCCGGGCAAGCCCTCCGCCTCCTCGAAAAGTTCCTTTGACACCCTTTTCGCGACAGACACTGCCTTCTCCCTGAACGCGGCGAGGTGCTTGTCGAAAAGCGGCTGGATCGCGACGCCCTTCTTGAAGCCCTCGACCCACTTCTCCGCGCCGCCGCGCTCATAGCTGGCCGTGTAGAGGACCTTCTCGGCGGAGTCGAGAAGAAGGACCGTCGGATGGCGCTCGATCTTGAACTTCTTGGCCAGCTCCTGGTTGCGCTTCTTCTGCGCCGCCAGCTGCGGCTTCACGATCGGATAGTCGAGCTCGACCAGCTCGTAGGTGTTCGTCGCGAAATCGAGGAACTCCTTCTGGGAGAGCACCTCCTCTTCAAGCTTCTGGCACCAGATGCACCAGTCGCTGCCGGTGAACAGGACGAAAAGCGGGCGTCCCGACGTCTTCGCGCGCGCGAGCGCGGCGTCGTAGTCGGCGTCGAATCCGGTAAGCGCAAGGCACGGCAGCGCCAGACCGAGCGCCGCAAGCAGGAATGTCAGCATTCTCTTCATCTTTCCATTCCTTAGTCAGGAAACCGATTCACGTCCGGACGATTCCTTCCGGAGAAACATCCGTCATTCCGCACGCCGCGGCGAGAAGGATTCCGTAGTTCACGATCGGCACGCCCGCCTCCTTCGCCACGGCGACGCGCCGCAGCACCTCGCGCCGCGTCAGCATGCAGCCGCCGCAGTGGACGACGAGATTGGCGCCTGGCGCCGGTCGTTCGGCGCCTGCGGAGGGACGGGAATCGAGCGGATAGCCGGTTCCTGACGAGAAGACGAAGTTGAGCTTCTTCCCGTTCGTGAGCTTCGCGATCGCCTTTGGAATCTTCACCGTCCCGATGTCGTTGCACTGCCGGTGGTGCGTGCAGCCCTCGGCAATGAGCACAGAGTCGCCGTCCTTGAGGTTCTTGACAGCTTCGACGCCCTTCAGGAACTCCGCGAGGTCGCCCTTCTGCCGCGCGAAGAGAATCGAGAAGGAAGTGAGCCGCACGCCCTCGAAGCGGCGCACGACTTCCCGCACAGCGCCGAACGCCTGGGAGTCGGTCACGACCAGCGCTCCCGGACCTTCGCGTCCTAGCGCCGAGGCGAGCTCCCCGGGCTGGCACACGTTCGCCGTCGCGTGGCGGTCGAGACAGTCGCGGATCAGCTGGACCTGCGGGAGGATCAGCCGGCCCTTCGGCGCGGACTCGTCTATCGGGCATACGCAGACCACGCGTCCGCCGCTCTCCACCAGTCCGTCCAGGAGCCCCGGCGTCGCGTCCGCCAGCTTCATGGAGGCTATCTGCTCCTTGAGCCGTTCGACCGAGTCGCCGCGGCGGAATTCCAGCACCGGCACGGTGAAGCGCCCGCGCCACTTGTCGAAGCCGTCGCCGACCCAGACCGCGATGTCGGTGGTCGCGAGGACTGCGAGCGTCTTGTCGACGCGCTTCGCGCCGAGCTCGCCTTCGTCGTCGAGTCCCGCCGTGTCGGTCACCAGACATGGCCCGAGCGGAAGGATCTCCATTGCCTTAGACACCGGGTCGGTGGTTGTCCCCGGCGTGTCCGAGACGATGGCGAGGGGCTGTCCCGTGAACTCGTTCACGAGCGTTGACTTGCCTGCGTTCCTGAGGCCGAAGAACGCGATGTGCACACGGTTTGCGCTGGGTGTCTGGTCGAGGGATGCCATGTGCATATTATACCACATCGCACAGGCCGTTGCCCTCGCGTGAAATTTAGGCTATAATCTCCGTCAATGCTCAAACGGGTGTTCATTACTGTCTGGAAGTTCTTCCTCGGCGGGGAGGGCATGTCCTTCCGCACCGGGAAGTATCTCGGCGAGGCGATGCTGGTCGGCGCGGCGACGGGCTTCGTCGTCGTCGCGTTCCGCTATCTCATCGAGTTTGGGCGCACCGTCCTCCTGGAGGGGATAGGCCACCACTACGCGCTTAGCCGGATGCCGGACGGCGCGGCGATCGGCCGCATGTTCTCCGTCGACGCGCTTCTCGACCCTCACCGCCTCATCCTCGTCGTGCTGCCCGCCGCGGGTGCGCTGGCCGGGCATCTTCTGCTCAGGCACTTTCGGCGCATGGACCTCGCGCGGGGCACCGACAGCGCGATCAGGGCCTACCACCAGAACGGAGGCTACCTGCCGTCCATGTCGATTCCCCTCAAGTCCGTCGCGTCCGTCCTCACCGTCGCGTCAGGCGGCTCCGCCGGCTACGAAGGTCCCGTGACGCTCGTCAGCGCGGCGTGCGGCAGCGCGATCGCGCGGTCGATGCGGCTAGACGTCCGCGCGCGCCGCATCCTCATGGCGGCCGGTCTCGCGGGGGGCATCTCGGCGCTCTTCCAGGCGCCGCTCGCCGGAGCGATATTCGGATTCGAGATATTCTACTCCTCGAGCGACATCGAGTACGAGACGGTGCTGCCGAGCTTCGTCGCCTCCGCGATAAGCTACACGATCTTCGCCTGCTTCTTCGGGTGGGACCCTCTCTTCAAGATGCCTCCCGCGGCGTTCGATTCCGGGCTGAGGCTCCTCCCCTACTTCTTCCTGGCCGTCGTCATCGTCTTCGGGGTGAGGCTCTACATCAGCATTTTCCGGACAATGGAGCTCCGGTTCGGGGAGGCGCCCATGCCCGGCTGGGTCAAGGTGTCGCTCGGCGGACTCGCCACGGGAATCATAGGGTACTTCTTTCCGGACATCCTCGGCACGAGCTATTCCGTGATCCAGGCCTGCTTCACGGCCGGGCACAGCGAGCTGTTCGAGAACTACGGGCCGCTCACGATAACGTGCTTCGTGTGCTTCTTCTTCATGAAGGCGGCGGCGACGGCGTTCACCGTCACGTCGGGCGGCTCCGGCGGCGTCTTCGCCCCGGCGATCGTCTGCGGCGGAACGCTGGGGGCTGCGGTCGGCCTCTTCCTCGCTCGCATCCTTCCCGCCGAAGTCGGTATCAACCCCGCGGCCTTCGCGCTCGTCGGCATGGCCGGCTTCATCGCGAGCGCAATCCGCATACCGCTCACGGCGATCGTGATGGTCGCGGAGATATCGGGAAACCACCAGCTGCTCCTGCCGGCGATGTGGGTGTGCGGGATAGCCTTCTGGCTGAACAACGACTGGTCGCTCTACCGCAGCCAGGTCCACTGCCGCGAGTCGTCGCCGGTCCACTCCTGACTGCCGCGATCAGGAACCGGCTATCTCGACGCCCGCGGAGCAGCCAATCCGCGTCGCCCCGGCCGCGATCATCGCGAGGGCGTCCTCTCGGGTGCGTATTCCGCCCGCCGCCTTGACGCCCATCTCCGGGCCGACGGTCCTGCGCATGAGCCGCACGTCGGCGACCGTCGCGCCGCCGCGGCCGAAGCCCGTGGACGTCTTGACGAAGTCGAATCCGGCCGCCCTGGCCATTCTGCACGCGAAGACCTTCTCGGGCCGCGAGAGGCTGCAGCATTCGATGATCAGCTTTGTGACCACGTCGCCGGAAACCTCCTTCGCCGCGGCGATTCCGCCGCGGAGGTCGTCGGCGAGGGCCTTTGCCGCGCGCGAGCGCGCGCCACGCTTCGCGGCGAACTTGAGACGCGAGACGTTTACGACGTAGTCGAGCTCCTCCGCGCCGTCCTCGACGGCCCTGCGTGCCTCGAAGGCGATCGTCGCGGGGGTGTTCTGCCCCAGCGGGAAGCCCACCACGGTGCAGACCTTCACACCGCTCCCCCTGAGGAGCCGCGAGCAGCGGGCCACCTCGCAGGGATGCACGCACACGCTCGCGAAGCCGAACCTGCGCGCCTCGCGGCAGAGTCGCGCGATGTCGGAGGGAGAGCCGTCCGGCCGGAGAAACGTGTGGTCTATGAACTTGGCAATGTCCATTGCCTTGACGCGACATAGTGCCGGAGGCGGGACTCGAACCCGCACGCCGAAAACTCGACAAGGGATTTTAAGTCCCTGGTGTCTGCCATTCCACCACTCCGGCGCACTTGCGATATTATAGCATATGTCCGCGGCCGTCAGTCGGCGACGGCCTTCTTGACCTCCTTGGCCTTCTCGCCGACGGCGTCGGCGGCGTTCTTCGCGGCGTCCCCGACGACCTCGGCGGCCTCCTGTGCCTTCTCGCTCGCGGCGCTGGCCGCGGACTTCGCCGCATCCGTCGTCGCGCTCCACGTGTTGG
>JAFRJH010000220.1 GCA_017432385.1 Kiritimatiellia bacterium | reverse complement strand
CTGGTGTCGAGCGTGCTCGTCTTCTCGCGTCTCTCGGCGGACAGCGAGATCGCCGCGATGCGCGCGTGCGGGATCAACATGGCGTCCGTGATGAAGTGGCCGGTCCTCTTCGCGCTTGGATGCTCGGTCCTCGGCGCGTGGGTCAACAACGAGATCGTGCCGCGCGGGCACGAGGTGCGGCGCACTCTCAAGACGAAGGTCTCCGTCGACACGGCGATCGACCTCCTTGAGCCCGGAATGTGGAACGTCGACTTCCCGAAGGTGAAGATATACTTCAGCCGCAAGGAGGGGAACTGGCTCTACGACCTGCTCGTGATGGACTACACGAATCCCAGGGTCGACCGCACGATCCACGCGTCGAGCGCGCTCGTGGTGGGCGAGGGGCGCGACGTGAAGCTCGACCTGCGCGGCATGACGGTCGATCCCCTGGACGAGACCCATCCCGGCATGATGAGCGTCAACCGCTACCTGTACGTGGTGAAGGACGCGCTCAAGGAGGCGAAGTACACGAAGAAGGGCAAGGACCTCCGATTCCGCGAGCTCGTCGCCAAGATCCGCGAGATGGACAGGTCCGCGGGGGAGGCGAAGGCGGACGGCGGGTCCGGGATCCGCCGCGAGCTGAGGCGCAGCGCCTCGAAGCTCAAGGTCGAGCTCTCGAAGCGCTTCGTCTTCGCGATGGCGTCGCTCTGCTTCGTGCTCGTCGGCGTGCCGCTCGGGATACGCGCGCAGAGGAGGGAAAGCACCGTCGGCATGGCCGTCTCGCTCGCGATCGCCCTCGGCTACTATCTCGTGATGATGCTCATGCTCAGCATGCAGAAGAGCTACGCGATTCATCCGGAATATCTAATCTGGCTGCCGGTGCTGACGTGCTTCGCGCTGGCCGCGGTCTTCATAAGGAAGCACCTTTAGGGAGGAATGCGATGGCAAAGATACACCAGACGGCGATCGTGGAGGACGGCGCGCAGCTCGGCGCGGACGTCGAGGTAGGGCCGTACGCGCATGTCGGCGGGGACGTGAAGATCGGCGACGGCACCGTCGTCCAGCAGGGCGCGATCGTGGACGGCCACACCACGATCGGGTCGATGTGCCAGATATTCCCCTACGCCTGCATCGGCATGAAGACGCAGGACCTCAAGTACAGGGAGGGGTCCGTGAGCTACGTCGAGATCGGCGACCGCACCGTCATCCGCGAGTTCGCGACGGTGCACCTCGGCACGGCAGACGGCGAGAAGACGGTGATCGGCTCCGACTGCCTGTTCATGGCCTACTGCCACGCGGCGCACGGCGTCATTCTCGGCGACCACGTGATCTGCTCCAACTCGGTGCAGCTCGCGGGCGACGTCCACCTCCAGGACTGGGCGATCGTCGGCGGATGCTCCGCCTCCCACCAGTTCTGCACCGTCGGCGCGCATGCGATGGTCGGCGGAATGTGCAAGATTCGCCAGGACTTCCCCCCCTACATGCTCGGCGACATGGTCGAGGGCGCGATGAAGGTGATCGGCCCGAACGTCGTCGGCCTCACGCGCCGCGGCTTCTCCAAGGACGTCATCCACGCGCTGAAGGAGGCGCACCGCTTCCTCTACCGCGACGGGCTCAACCGCTCGCAGGCCCTGGACCGCGTCGAGAACGACGTCGAGCAGTTCGACGAGATAAAGCGCCTCGTCTCCTTCTACCGCAACTCCCAGCGCGGCGTGAGCTGAGCCGCGGGGCAGGAGACGTCGATGGGCCCGGCGTATTGCCGCGATGTGCCGCGCGGAAGCGGATGGCTCCCCGGCGCCTGGATGGCGGCGGCGCCCTGCTGCCTTCTGTCCGCGCCCTCCTTTGCCCGCGCCTCATGCATATAGCCGACGTCGAGTTCGTCGACGCCGGCGGCACGGTCGTCCCGGACATCGGCAGCCGCACGGTTTTCCAGGGGTTGCCCTCCCGGACCAGGGTGGCCGGGGTTTTGCCCCTAGGCCCTGGGGGCCGCAGGGGATCCAGGGCCCGCGGGACATCGTCGGCCGTTGCAATCCGCCGCTGGATGGGGTATACTTTACCGCCATGACGATTGTGACAAAGACGGTGAAGTTCGACGCGGCGCACATCCTGACCAACCACCGCGGGCTCTGCAAGAACCTGCACGGGCACACGTACCGCGTGGACGTCTCCGTCGCGCAGGACGGCGACGACGGGCGCGACATGGTGATCGACTTCAAGGACCTCAAGAAGATCGCCTCGGAGGTGGTCTGCGAGCGTTTCGACCATGCCTTCGTCTACAACACGGAGTCGGCGGGCGAGAGCGAGATCGCCGCGGTCGTCGAGCGCCACGGGATGCGCACGGTCGCGATACCGTTCCGCTCCACGGCCGAGAACCTCGCGAAGATGTTCTACGGCGAGCTCAGGGCCAGGATCCCGGGGCTCTGGTCCGTGAAGGTCTGGGAGACCGCGGACAGCTGCGCGGAGTACAGGGGATGAGGGTGACTGGAGGCGAGTTCGGGGGGCGGGCGCTGTCCGTCCCGAAGTCCGGCGCGGTCCGCCCGACGCAGGACCGCGTCCGCGAGGCGGTGTTCAACATAGTCCAGTGCGAGGTCGCCGGCGCGGACTTCCTCGCCCTCTTCGCCGGGTCGGGCGCGGCCGGGATCGAGGCGCTCTCCCGCGGCGCCTCCTCCGCGACGGTCGTCGAGCTCGACCGCCGCCACGCCGAGGTCCTGCGCCGCAACCTCTCGGGGATCGCGGGCGCCGCCGCGGCGCGGTGCGCGGTGGCCGTGGCGGACGCCTACCGCTGGATCGCGGACTATTCCGGGCCCGGCTTCTCGATGGGCTTCGCCGATCCGCCGTACGCGCTCGGCGAGGAGCGCGGCTACGCTTCCGTCCTGGGGACGCTCGCCGGGCGCGGGGGGATACGGCCGGGCGGGCTGTTCATCGCGGAGATGACCGCCGTCCAGCGGGCGGAGGAGACTCCCGGGCGGGAGCTTCTCCGCGACCGGACTTACGGCTGGACGAGAATATGCATCTGGAGGAGAGACGATGAGAAGAGACCTGAATGAGCTGAAGTCGCTCGGTTCCCGCACCGAGGCGCCGAAGGACTACGACCCCTCCGTCCTGGAGGCGTTCTCCAACCGGCACCCGGAGCGCGACTACTGGGTGACGTTCACGGCGCCCGAGTTCACGACCCTGTGCCCCAAGACGGGCCAGCCCGACTTCGCGACGCTGACGGTGCGCTACATCCCCGCGAGGAAGCTCGTCGAGTCGAAGTCGCTCAAGCTCTACCTCTTCGGATTCAGAAACCACGGCGACTTCCACGAGGATGTCGTGAACGTCATCTACGACGACCTTGCGCGGCTCCTGAAGCCGAAGTACATGGAGGTCTACGGCAAGTTCGCCGCGCGCGGCGGCATCACGATCGATCCGTTCGTGAACGGCGGCGCCGGCGCGAGGTACAGGGCGCTCGCGGCAAGGCGCTTCGAGGGCTGGTCGGGCGTTCGCGGCTGACATGCGCTTCTGGGGGATAACCGGCACGAACGGCAAGACCACCACGACGTGGATCTTCGCCGAGTTCGTAAACGCGGCCGTTGGCCGGAAGTGCGGCTACATAACGACGGTCGAGGCGTTTGACGGGGCGCGGCATTTCCACACCGGCTACACTACGCCGCCGCTCGCGCAGCTGAAGGAGATATACGCCGCGATGGAGGCGAACGGCTGCACCGACTGCGTGATGGAGGTCTCGAGCCATGCGATCCACCAGAACCGCGTCGGCTTCGGCGAAGTCACGCCTTTTTCCGGCGGCGCGTTCACGAACATTTCGGAAGACCATCTCGACTACCACGGGACGATGGAGGAATACTTCCGCGTCAAACTCTCGTTCGCAGAGCAGGTCGCGCGGGGGAATTCGTCCGGCAAGGCGCCTCCCTTCGCCGTCTGCATCGACGGCGAGGGCGGCGAGAGAATGTACAGGGCGTGCCGCGAAATCCCCGGGCTGGACGCCTTCCCGGCTACGGCAAAGCCTCCCGCATTCGACTTCTCGAGGCTCCGGCTTGCGGGCGACTACAACAAGTCCAACGTCGCCCTTGCAGCCGCGCTCGCCCTTGTCGCCGGCATCCCGCACGAGACGATCCAGCGCGTCATCCCGACGCTTGCCCCGCGCTGGGGCCGGCTGGAGCTGGTCCCGTGCGCGTCCAGGGCGAAGGTCTATGTCGACTTTGCGCACACGCCCGACGGTCTCGAAAAGGTGCTTTCCGCCGCGCGCGGCTTCACGCCGCCGGGCGGGCGGCTGTGGGTCGTCTTCGGCGCGGGGGGCGACCGCGATCCGCTGAAGCGGCCGCTCATGGGCGCGGCGTGCGCGCGGCTCGCGGACCGGCTCGTCGTGACGAGCGACAACCCGAGGAGCGAGGACCCGATGGCGATAATCGGCGGGATAATGGCGGGCGTGGGCGCGCGAGACGGCGTCGCGGTCGAGCCGGACCGCGCGAAGGCGATCGGCCTCGCGCTTTCGGAGGCGGGCGTGGACGACGT
>JAFRJH010000219.1 GCA_017432385.1 Kiritimatiellia bacterium | reverse complement strand
GCCTTGTCGTGGGCGCTGGCTGCTTCCTGGCCGGCTCCACGACGGTGGCCGTGTCGTCGTCCTCCTCGTCGCCGTAGCGGAGCGTGCCGTCGGGCTTCACCGTGGGGGCGGGGGCCCCTTTGACGGAAGGAGCCTGCGGCTGCGGCAGGGGCCGCGGCCGCCGCTTCCGCGGCGCGCTTGGCGGCCTCCTGTGCCACCTTGGTCTGCTGCTCGATCATCTTCATTTGCTGCTCGCCGAGCTGCTTCTGGAGATTTGCGACCGTGTCCGTGAGGGCCTTGATCGCCGCGTCGTTCTGGGGCTGCTGCGCGGCAGGCTGCGAAACGGGCTGTCCGCGCTCCATCAGCATCTTGATGAGCTGCTCGTTCATCGCGCTGTTATGGCTGCTGAGCTGGTCGTTGAGCGCGTTGTTGCGGCTGCTGATGTTCATCAGCAGCATTACGAACACGCCGACCACGATCGCCATGATGACGGCAAAGAAGATGCACAGCGTCATTGTCCGCTTCTGGGCCTTGGCCTGCTCCGCGTCGATATATTTCTGGAACGCCTTCAGGACGGGGAAATCGTCCATGGCGTCCTGTCCGTAGACGCTCATGGCGTTCTGCTGGGCGGACGGATCTCCGCCGGGGATGTTGTTTCCGTTTATCACTTTGGCTTCTCCGATATATGAACCTGCGCCGTGCCTCGCGGCGGATGTCATTCAGCAACCGCGGCGGTCATGACGAGCGCCTGCCAGCCGCCGACATTCCTGACGGATATAGTGCTGTATCCAACACCTTCCACGGCAACGCCGGAGACGGTCGCGCGGACGCGACGCCCGTCGGCTTTGCGCACGAGGTAGACGCTCCCCTTGACTTCGCCGGAGGTTTTCGTGAACCTGGGTTTCCATCCTCTGAGGGAGGCGTCCAGCTCGTATCCCGCCTTGGCGACGTCTTCGCTCACGAAAATCGCCTTCCCGGAGAATGGAGCGAGGGGAGCTGCCGCAACGAGGGAGACTTCTGCTTCCGTGTCGCCGCTGCGAGACGACGCCCTGAGGACGGCCGTGCCGTCGGCGGAGACTGAACCATCGGCTCCGACCTGGATGCAGAGCGCGATTCCGCCGCGCCTGCCCAGATGGGTCTGGATCGCGAGGGGGATCAGGAAGGCGTCCCCGTCCGCAACCATCTGCGCAGTTCCCGTGATCTTCGTGCCGTCGGCGGCCGTGCCCTTGACGAGGACCTTGCCTTTGGCGGCGACGGAGAGCGAAAGCGTTGTATGGCCGAGGAGGGGGGATTCGCCTGCCGTCGTCTTGTAGGCAATGGTCCAGCGCCTGCCTTTGAATCCGTTGAAGGCAGCCTTGTCTGCCACAGACCTGGACTTGGAGAGGTCCTTGACGATTCTGACGTCGCCGAGGGCGTAGAGATCATCCATGGACTTGATCCTAATCCTCTTCCTGCCAACGACAACTGCGCTCCCCGACACCTTTACGACGCCATTGCGCGTCTTGCCGGTCTTCACGGTGAATGTTCCGGCGACACGTCCGCTTTTCTCGATCCAGCCGATGTAGGCGGTATTCTCCTCGATCGCCAACGTGTCCGTGGTTTCATGGGAGATGACAGGCGGCACAGAGCCGGACGAGACATACGGGGCGCCGATCTCGACGGTGCTGCCCTCAAATGCGGTGTCGGAGACGAACGTCAGCGTCGAAGGGACCTTAAAGGAGGTGCGGAAGGTCCTGACGAGGGTGGAATCGGCGGTGACGACGCGGATGTAGGCGTCGCCGGCGGCGCCAATGAAACCTGTCTCGCCGCCGAGCGACTCGGATACGGACACGTCTTCGTTTGTCATCGCCGCGTTGCACCCGTAGAAGGCATGGTCGGCTATGCCGGTCACGCCGTCGAGCAGCTTCTCGAAGGAGACGTCGCCTTCGACATTTGCCGTGTAGCGGGATGCGGCTATCGACTGGATGTTGGTCGTGATGGACGTGCCGTCGTTGCCCTGGTTGCCGGACTCCTTGATTCCGGGAATTGTCGTAACGGTCACGATGTTGGACGACACCTCGGTCGTCACGGCATACGGAAGGACAAGTTCTTCGGGCACCCTGACAAGCGTCTTGCCGTCTGCCGAATACAGGCAGCCGTTCTTGGCGGTGAGCAGCGGGGATTCGGAGGCGTAGCGCCTCACTCCAGTCAGCCCGTCGAGCGCGGCGCAGTCGATGTCGGTCACGACATGTCCACCAAGGGTCTTGGGAATCGTGACGGTCGCGGAGTCGCCGTCCGCGCCGGTTATGATGGCGTTGCCGTTGATGATGTCGTACGTCCAGACGGTCGAGCCGTCGTCGAATGTCGCGCCAATGACGTCCGGATCGTCGGGATCTGCCGCGCCGCTCTCGGAAAGCACAATCGGACGGTCTTTCCATGTTCCCTCGGTGAAGCCCGCCGCGGCGGCCGCGGCATAGCTCGTAAGGGACGCGGGAGTTCCATCGTACACGTTGTCCGGCGCAGCTGGCGCGTCGCCGGGGTAGACGACCTTTGCAAGCGCGTCGCATCCGGTGAACGCAGCGGAGCCGATGTCCGCGACGGTCACGGGGATCGTGAGCTCCTTGATGAACCTGCAGCCCGCGAACGCCTCGTCGCCGATCGACGTCATGGAAGCGGGAAACGAGAAGGTCTTTCCGCTGCCGTTGGCCGGCACCGAGACGAGCTTCTCGCCCGCCTTGTCGTACATCGCGCCGCCGGAGACCGTGAAGGCCGGGCAGGATCCGTCCACTGTGATTGTTGCGACGTATTCACATCCCGCGACAGGATTGCCGTCAGTCGCGGAAAGCGTGTAGGGGAAGGAAAAGGATGCCGCCTGTACGCCCTCGAAGGGACGGCGGCCAAGCCTTGTGACGCCGCGCGGAAGGGCAACGGTATTGTCCTCGGTTCCAAAGGGGATGTCCTCGTTCCCGCCTATTGCGACTATGGACGCGCATCCCTTGAATGCGCTGTCTCCGATCTCCTTGACGGACGACGGGATGCCGACGTAGGCAAGAGCCTTGCATCCGTCGAAGGCGTGCGGACCGATCTTCGTCACCGCGTAGCCGTTGATTGCGTCCGGTATCTTCAGCGCCTTGCGCGTGAGCGTCGACTCCTCGTCGAGCTTGTAGGGGACGCCGGCCGTGGACGAGGGGCTCACCGCGGTCGTAGGCTTGCCGGACGCGTCCTCGCCGTATATCTCCACCTCGTCGTTGACGATGCGGTAGCTCCAGGTGATGCCGTATTCGTCGGTATAGGAGAGGACGGGCGGATTCGCAGAGTCGATGACCTGTACCTTGCGTCCCTTCCACGTGTCCATGCCGGACCAATCCTTGGTGAAAGCATATACGGTCAGGTCCTCGGGCGCGCCTTCGAAGATGTCTTCGGGGGCCTCGGGCGGAGCGCCGTTGAAGAACACGGTCTTGAGCTTCGGGGTCGATTCGGGGGCGGAGAGCCCCGGCCAGATTCCGGACACGTTGAACGCGCCGGCGCCAATGGTATTCACGGTCGACGGGATGTTGAGATAGGTGAGACGGTGGCAGCCGAAGAAGGCGTCGGTTGCGATGTTTGTCAGCGTGTTCGGTATCGTTATCGTCCCTTCCGCGCGTGTCGGGCAGGCGTAGAGCTTCGTCTTGTCCCGGTTGTAGAGGACGCCGTCCTCCGAATAGACGAAGTGCGAGCTGTCGCCGATGTTGATGGAAGTCGTGAAGAGAGTGCCGGCCGCGATGTTGCCGCCGAGGTCAATCACCGAATCGGGGAGCGTGATTTCCCTGATGGCGGTGTTCACGAAAGCGCGCGCGCCGATCTCCCTCACCCCGTACATGAGCTCGACCGATGCAAGCGAGGTGCAGTTCAGGAAGGCATACTCGCCGATTTCCAGAATGGTGTTCGGCACCTTGCAGGAAAGGAGGGCGGGGTTGCTGTGGACGGCACCGTCGTCGAGCCTGTATGACGTGTATAGCTTGTCGCCGATAACCAGGAAGTTCTTGAGCGTGACGTCGCCCTCGGCGTCTGCAACCCTTGCGATCGTCGCCTTCCCGGGCGAACTTCCCTCGTCGACGTCATACGTCCAGTACGTAAAGAAATCCACGCCGTCGACGGTGTTGGTCTGGGCCAAAGGCCCTACCAGCGTCGCGAACGCCGCAGGGGC
>JAFRJH010000218.1 GCA_017432385.1 Kiritimatiellia bacterium | reverse complement strand
TCGTAGCAGTCGCAGGCCCCCTCGACGTCGTCCGTGAAGACGACCTGCCGGCCCCTGTCGAGCCAGAGCACCCTGCTGCAGAGCGACCGCACCTGGGCGATGGAGTGCGAGACGAGGATCGTCGTCGCCCCGCTGTTCAGTATTTCCCGCATCTTCGCCTCGCTCTTCGCCCTGAAGCCTCCGTCGCCCACGGCCAGCACCTCGTCGAGTATCAGTATCTCCGGCTTCACGAGGGACGCGATCGCGAACGCGAGGCGCGACTTCATCCCGGACGAGAGCTGCCTGAACGGGCGGTCCTCGAAATCCCCGAGCTCCGCGAACTCGATGATGTACGGGTAGGTCTTGTTCATGAACGCGCGCGTGTAGCCGAGCATGGCCCCGCGCAGGTATGCGTTCTCCTTCACCGTGAGGTCGCCGTCGAATCCGCTCGCGAGCTCCAGCAGCGCCGAGACCCGTCCGTGGCGGACGATCCGCCCCGCCGTCGGCTCCATTATGCCCGAGATCGCCTTGAGCAGCGTCGACTTGCCGGCGCCGTTCGCCCCGACGATGCCGAGCATGTCCCCCTTCTCGAGCGAGAAGGTTATGTCGCGGTCGGCCCAGAAGTCCTCGGCCCTGTAGGTCCCCGTGAGCCGCCGCATGAGCCACTCCTTGAGCCCGATGTTCTTGAAGTCCCCGATCCTGTAGCGGATGGAGACGCCGTTGCAGGAAAGCGATGGAGGACTGTCAGACATAGTACAGGAACTTCGTGTTGTAGTGCTTGTACATGAACGCCCCCGCGAGAAACGCGGCGACTGCGAAGCCGAGCAGGACGAGGTGCGTCCCGAGCGACGGAACCGAACCCGCGAGCACGATTTCGCGGAAATAGGCGATGTGGCGGTACACTGGGTTGCAGGCGAACAACAGCTGCAGGTTGGGCGGGAACTTGTCGATCGTGTAGAATATCGCCGAACCGTACATGAGCAGCATGATGAACACCCGCCACAGGTAGCCGATGTCGCGGAAGAATATGAAGAGAGCCGAAAGCACGAGCCCGATCCCGGCGTTGAAGAGCATCATCGTCATGATCGGATACGCAAGCAGGAGGAACCGCCATGTGAACGACACGCCGTCCAGCCAGCAGAAGAAGAAGAACACGACAAGCGTGAGGGCGAAGTTTATGAACGTCTGGATCGAGCCGGCGAAGAGGAAGATGTACTTCGGGACGTTTACCTTGGTGAATATCGAGGCATTGCCGTACAGACTGGCCATTCCGTGGTTCGTGGCCTCGGAAAACCAGCAGAAGACGACGTTTCCGCAGAAGATGTATGTAGTGTAGTGGAGCATCGTCCTGCCGAAGAACTGCTCGAAGACGACCTTCATGACGAGAAGCATAAGGAGGGGCATGAGCATGCTCCAGCCCACGCCCAGCACCGTGCGCTTGTACTTCTTCTTGAAGTCGCGCTTGACCAGCTCCTCGAAGAGAAACCGGTGCTCCCTTAATCTTGCGAACATCTGCGATATTATACCAAAAATATCCGCATTGCGCTCAGCGGGCCCCGCGCATCAGGAGTACCGCGCGCACGGTTCGCAGGAGAATCCAGACATCCATCCAAGGCGACCAGTTCCGCACATAGTGGCAGTCGAGGGCGACCCTGCGCGCATATCCCGTGTCGCTGCGTCCCGAGACCTGCCAGAGTCCCGTTATCCCGGGCCTTACGGACGAAAAGACACCGTAGCTCGCGCCGTAGCGCGCGACCTCCTCGTTCACGATCGGCCTCGGTCCGATAAGCGCCATCTCGCCCGAAAACACGTTGAAGAACTGCGGGAGCTCGTCAAGCGAGGTGCTCCTCAGGATCCGGCCGAGGGGCGTGACGCGCGGATCGCCCCTGAGCTTGAAGCTCTCGCGCCATTCCTTCGCCGCGGCCGGGCTGGACTCCAGGAGCCGCCGGAGGCGGTCGTCTGCGTCGGCGTACATGGAGCGGAACTTCCAGACGAATATCTCCCTGCCGCCCTTCCCGAGCCTCCGGTGCCGGTAGAAGACCGGCCCGCGGCTCGTCAGCTTTATGAGGACCGGTATCACGACGAAGAGCGGCGAAAGCGCCGCGAAAGCAAACGCCGCGAGCGCCATGTCGAGAATGCGCTTCTGGAGACGCTTCACGCGCATGCGCGCCTGGTTGACCATCTCGATGCCCCCGACGCCGCCGAAGATTATGGCCTTCGCGCCGAAGATCGGGAACGCCTCCGCGGTCGGCATGTACTCTATGTACGTGAACCATTTCGTGAATTCGTCCAGCTGCAGCCTGAAGAGCCGGGGATCCTGGCAGGCGAGGAGAATCTTTATGTCGCGCCTCCTTGCCTCCGGCACGACGTCTCGCAGCGGGCCCAGATACCTGATCCCGAGGGCTTCGAAGAACCCGTCGTCCCAGCGTGCGCGGCGCCTGCAGCGCCCGAGCCTGCGCACGCCCTCGCAGTACCCGACGATCCTCATGCCGAGGTACGGATCCCCTGCGACCGACGCGGCGACGGACTTGGCGGCGTCGCCGCCGCCGGCTAGCACGACCGGGATCTGCCCGACGCCGGACCAGTGCATGGCCGCCCTCGCCAGGTCGCGCACGGTCTGCGCCCCAAACGCCGTGACCACGCCGGAGATCGCCACGACGAAACGCGACACGCCGACCGTCGTCTGGTAGGCGAAGGCGAGATAGGCGATGACGCCCGCGTGCGCGACAAGCGACGAGACGACAAGCCGGCGCATCTCCTCCACGGGCGAGAGCGGCGCGGCGGGGTACATCCAGTTGCCGTGATAGAGGTCGAGCGCGGCGTTCACGCCGGCGAAGAACAGCATCACGGGCCAGAAGCGGAGATAGGCGAGAGGCTGGTACTGGCCGAGGCCCGCGACATGGTAGCCCCATACGACAAGCGCCCACACGGCCGCGACACCGGCCATGTCGGCGAGAACGAGAGCTATGACGCGGATCCGCCCCTGGGTGAACATGCGCCTATTATATCACATTTCGGGAGCTTCGTAGCTGTCTGGGTCCTGGGCCCACTTCTGGGCCTCCTCGCGGCTGACCCACTCCTCCGAGGTGATGTCGCCGTATGCCTCCTTGGCCGTGTCGACGCTCTTGCCGTTGCCGTTCTCGATTATGGACGCGAGCGTGTCCACGACCATGTTGCGGTTGTCGAGCGCCTTCTGGCCGGCGCCGAAGGACTCGTCGTCCGGCTCGATGATCTCGAGAGCCGACGACACCATCGTCCCGCTCAGCATGTCCAGCGCGTCCTCGTTCGCGGAGAACGTGCTCACGTACGCCGCGGCCGCCTCGAAGCGGAGGTTGGGGTTCTCCTGCTCCTCAAGCGCCGATTCGACGGCGTCGATCGCGGCCTCCGCCACCTCGCCGTCGGAGTCGGCCATCATCGGGGTAAGCTCGGGCAGCGACTCTCCGCCGCGCCACGAGTATGCGTCGATCGCCTCCTTGCGGACCGCCGGATTGGAAGAGGCCGCGGCCTTGGCGGCAGCGGCGGAAAACCGCTCCTTGGCCTGAAGGGCCGCCGGGTTGGCGACGCGGCGGCCGCGGGCCTTCGCGCGTTCCGCAGCCTTGACGTCGTCCTCGTCGAACTCGTCCAGGGCATCAAGCGAAACCTGGAGTTCGAGCGCGGTGCGCTTGTCCTCGGGCGAATAGGGATGCTCGACGTCGTCGAAATCGTCAAGAGTCCACTCCGGGTTGAGGTTTGCCTTGAAACGGCGCTTGCGCTGTTTCTTCCCGCCATTCGACGGAGCTGTCTCCTGCACGGACGCGGCAGCGGCCGCGGAAGGCTTCGCCTCGGCGAGCAGCCTGCTGCCTTTCGGGGATCTCTCCGTGTCGGGGTCCTTCTGCTCCCCGCCTGTCAAAACCATGAAACAGACTCCGCACACCACCACGACCGCGGCCGCCACAACTGCTATTGCCTTCTTCATCAGATTGTTGTCTCCCTATGTCTTGCTATATGCGCCGGAGCCCGGCGGATTTTGCCGTTTCGGCAGAAAACTTCGCCGCGGGGCGCATCCCGCGACGAAGTTTCCCGTATTCCGCCCCGTGGCGGATCACTGCATAACGGCCTTCACATAGTCCGGGAACCTGTACGCCTCAAGAATCGAGGTGCTGTTCTCGAGTGTCTTCGAGGCGCGGGCGTTGTACTTGATGCGCCAGGTGCCGGAAGCGGCGGAACCGGAGACCTTTGAGCTCTCCGTGCACTCGGCGCAGATTCCCCAGCCGCTCGCGGTCGCGGTCACTTCGCTCGTCCCGGCCACCTTCTCGCACCAGGTGCAGGTTCCCTCGGTCGCCTTGGTCGTGACGACGGCGCCAGGAGCCATCCATCCGGCGAGGTTGCCGTTCAGGCTGGGGAACCAGGATGCGACGAGCATGCAGGGCTTCTTGGTGACCGTATCCTTGATCGTGCCGAATCCGGCACAGGTGATGTTGAAGGTGCCGTCTTCGGAAGTGAGCGTCCAGACGGCCTCGGCCTTGCGGGCGGTCTTGTCGATGCGGTTGCAGATCTGCCACGTAAGCTTGACGTTGAGCGGCTTGCGCGACGTCTCATTCCAGAAGAAGTAACCGAACGGCTCGGTCGGGCTGGTGAACGGCTGCTCCTTGATGAGGGTTCCGCAGTCGCATCCCCAGATGACGCCCTTGATCTTGACATTGCCCTGCTTGCGGTAGATGGAATCCTTGTCCGTGCGGCAGTCGCAGGCGACCATCCTGGCCTGGCCAGAGGCAGTCGTAGTGGTCTTGACCGTGAGCTGCACCTCGTAAAGCTGGGCGTCGGCAAGGGCGCTCAACGAGAGCATTGCGGCCGCAATCATCGTCATTTTCTTCATTTTTGTTCTCCTTTTGTGGTGTTTGGTTTGTCTTTGAGATTGTGCGGGGTCGTCTTGCGGCGGAAAAGGCGCCATACAGAGCCGTCGCCCTCCACGCTCGCCACATAGTCATATACCGCCGGATTAACGCGATCAATGCTGCCGTAGCCCGATCCCACGCGGATG
>JAFRJH010000217.1 GCA_017432385.1 Kiritimatiellia bacterium | reverse complement strand
TGCCGCCCCGAGCAGGGCGATCACGGCGGCCACACGGAGGATCTGCAGGGCTGCTGGCGGCATTAGGTGTAGCGCAGGACCTCGTCGACTGTCGTATAGCCGTCGAGGATCGAGCGGATGCCGTCCTCGCGCATCGTGCGCATGCCGAGCTCCCGCGCCTTCTCCCGGATGATCAGCGTGGGGGCGCGGTTGTTGACGAGCTCGCGGAGCGGCGGCGACATTCGCAGATACTCGAAGACGCCCTTGCGCCCCTTGTAGCCGGTCCCGTTGCACGTCTTGCAGCCTTTGCCGAAATAGAACGGGCGCCCGCCTATCTGGTCGCGCGTCATCTCGATCCGCTCCAGGGTCTCGTCGTCGGGCTCGTACGCCTGCTTGCACTCGACGCAGCACGTGCGGACGAGTCGCTGGCCGAGCACCGCCTCGAGCGTGGAGGAGAGCAGGTACGGCGCGACGTTCATGTCCACGAGTCGCATAACCGCGCCCGCGGCGTCGTTCGTATGCAGGGTCGAGAACACGAAGTGGCCGGTAAGCGCGGCCTGCACCGCGATTTCGGCGGTCTCGAGGTCGCGGATCTCGCCGATCATCATCACGTCCGGATCCTGTCGCAGAAACGCGCGCAGCACCTTGCCGAAGGTGTTGCCCACCTCGGCGTTGATCGGGACCTGCACGATGCCGTCGACGTTGTACTCGACGGGCTCCTCGGCGGTGAGGAGCTTGGTGTCGATCTGGTTGATGCGCCTGAGCACCGAGTAGAGCGTCGTCGTCTTGCCGGAGCCCGTCGGCCCGGTCACGATGAAGATGCCGTTCGGCTTCTCGATGTCCATCGTGATCTGCTCGTAGATGTCCTCGGAGAAGCCGACGTTCTCGAGGTCGAGCGAGGTCGCCGACTGGTCGAGGATTCGCATTACGACGGACTCGCCGTGGGTGGTCGGCAGGCACGAGACTCGAAGGTCGACCGGCCGGCCCGCGACGGTGAGCGCGATTCGGCCGTCCTGCGGAATGCGCCGCTCGGCGATGTTCAGGTTGGAGAGGATCTTGATTCGCGAGATGATCGCGGGGGCCATCTTCACGTCCGGCGCCTTCATCTCGTAGAGCGCTCCGTCAACGCGGTAGCGTATCTTGAAGTCGTGCTCGAACGGCTCGATGTGGATGTCGGACGCCCGGTCGACGACGCCCTGGTAGAGGACGAGGTTGACGAAGCGGATGATCGCCGAGGAGTTCGCGGCCGACTCCATCGAGGCGATGTCGTTCACATTGGCGCCCGCGAGCCCCTCGTCGTCGTCGAGGCCCTCCCCGAGGGACTTGATCATGTCGGCCACGGACTCGTTCGAGTCTCCGTAGTACTGCGAGATGCGGTCCATCACGTCCTTCTCGCGGGCGAAGACGAACTTCGCCTCCTTCGAGAGGGTGAACTGCATCTCGTCCGAAATGCGAGGATCGACGAGGTCGAACGTCGCCAGCGTCACGGACGAGTCGTCCGACGCGACCGGGAAGACGTTGTACATGCGGGCGGTCGACGCCGGAATCGCCTCCGTCACCTCGGTGTCGATCGTCATGGCGCCGAGGTCGATCATCTCGGTGTCCTGGTAGGCGGCCATCGCGGCGAGGAGGTCGTCCTCGGTGACGATCTCCTGGTCGATCACCAGCTTGCGGACGGGCTTCGCCTCCGTCTTCGCGATCTCCTGCAGGTCCTTCGCCGACTCCTCGTCGATGTAGCCGTTCTGGACCAGAATCTGTAGTATCGGATCAAGCATCGGTCGCTCTCCTAGTTCTCATGAACGCAATTATACCAAAAATTCCCCGAGTTGGGGCATAAGTTGCATCCTGCGGAGTTCATTCACGACCGTGCGGCGACGGTCACGGCGAAGAGGTTCCGGCCCCGGTCGCGCCGGTAGGCTACCGACGTCGCCATCCGCTTGACCATCATGATCCCCAGCCCGCCTATTGGCCGCTTGTCCGCGCCGAGCGTCGTGTCCGGATCCACGTGGGAAAGCGGGTCGTAGGCTATGCCGTCGTCGCCGAACGTCAGGCGGACGCCGTCGGGGTCGTGGAGCCGCTCGGCGCAGATGTCGAAGCCGGACGCGCCCGAATGCCTGACGATGTTCGAGCATATCTCGTCAAGTATGACGTGGAGGCTCGCGCCCAGCCCCTCGGCGCCGAACTCCCTCAGGACGCCGTCCAGCCATCCGGAGGCCGCCGCGATGCCGCCCTGCATCGCCTTGAACCCCATCGTCCGCCTGTTGCCGTTGAAGCGGATTATCATCTGCGTGCAGTCGTCCGCCTGCTCGGTCCCGGCGCCGTGCGCGACCGCCGCGGCGAAGAGCGCGGCGAGGAGCGGCGAGGAGCCGCCGTCGACGGGCGTGACGCCGGAGGAGAGCAGCGCCTCCATGGAATACACGAGCCGCTCCTCCCCGAAAAGCTCGCCCTTCCCGTCCGGCTGTTCGGTCAGCCCGTCCGTGTACAGGTAGATCATGTCGCCGGGATCGAGCCTCAGCCTGTGCAGGCGGTACTTCATCCCGGGCATCGCGCCAAGCATGATCCCGGATCGCTCGCGCACGAACCGCGGACCCGGCGCGCCCGGCGCGCCCCTGACGAGGATCGGCGGGTTGTGGCCGGCGTTCACATACGTCACGACGCCGTTCGAGAGGTCGATCTCCCCTATCCACGCCGTCACGAACATGCTTGCGTCGTTGTCCCTGCCCAGGGAGTCGTTCGCCCGGGACGCGACCTCGTCGAGCGGCACGCCGGCCTGGGCGATGCCCTTGATCGTCGCCATCGCCCTCATCATGAAGAGGGCGGCCGGAACGCCCTTACCGCTGACGTCCGCCACAAGGAACGTGAGCCTGCCCGGGCCGCTGAAGAAGAAGTCGTAGAAGTCGCCTCCGACGTCCTTCGCGGTGTGCATGGACGCGAAGATGTCCATCCGGCCCTCGTCGGCGAACGGCGGGAAGACGCTGGGGATGGCGCTGTCCT
>JAFRJH010000216.1 GCA_017432385.1 Kiritimatiellia bacterium | reverse complement strand
GCCCGGGTCCTCCGGCACCGTGCAGACCACCTCCCCGCCGTCCGGGGAGAATCCGCCCTTGTACGGACGGGCCTTCGCGGCATCCAGGCGCGTGGTACGGGGCGCCGCGCCGTCCAGCGCCGCCAGCGCCTCGCCGCCGTGCGCGTTCATGGCGGACGCACCCGCCAGCAAGACGCAGGACACAACCACCTTGACCATCATACGGACTGCTCCTTTCGCGGGCTTCAGACCCAGGGCAGGTGAACCAAACGCCCCGCCTGTCCTCTCGTATTGTACCAAATTCCGGCCATTGCGCAAACAGCGCGGGGCGTCCGACGATTGAAGGGGCGCGGCGGGTTATGGTATACTTCGCGGAACGGGGGAACGCCGCGCCACGGCGGCGATGCGAGCCGCCCCGGATCTCCCGGCACAAGGAGGCATGATGAAAGACAGCGCAGATCCAGCGAAGCCAAGCGCCTTAGCGCTATTTCCGTTCGCAGTTTTCGCGACATTCTACGTGGGGTTCTCGCTTCTGGCGGGGCACCTCGGCTTCGAGATGCCGTGGTACAAGGTGTCGATGCCGGTGGCGTTCGTCGTCGCGTCCGCCGTGTCGCTGATCATCGGACGCAGCCGGACGCTGGACGAAAAGGTCGAGATATACGCGCGCGGGATGGGCGAGCCGAACATCATGATCATGTGCCTCATCTTCATCCTAGCCGGCGCGTTCGCGACGATCGCCAAGGGTTCGGGCGCCGTGGATGCGGCGGTCACGATCGCGCAGGCGCTCGTCCCGGCGAAGCTCATGGTCGCGGGCGTGTTCCTGGTGTCGTGCCTGATCTCGCTCGCGATAGGGACCTCGTGCGGCACGATCGCCGCCGTGACGCCCATCGCGCTCGGCTTCGCGGGGCCGCTGCAGCTCGGCCCGGCGCTGCTGATGGGCGCGGTCGTGGGCGGCGCGATGTTCGGCGACAACCTGTCGATGATATCCGACACGACGATCGCCGCGACGCGCACGCAGGGCGTGAGGATGAAGGACAAGTTCCTGGCGAACGGGCTTATCGCGTCGCCCGCCGCGCTCGTCGCGCTCTTCCTCTACGCGATGTCAGGGTCGGCGGCGGGCGCGGTCGAGACGCCCGCCGTCACGTGGCAGCACGTGGTGCTCGTCCTCCCGTACATCTTCGTCCTGGCGCTTGCGCTCGCGGGATTCAACGTGATGGCGCTTCTCTTCTTCGGCACCGTCCTCTCGGCGGCGATAGGCGGCGCGTTCTGCAAGTTCACGTTCTTCGACGCAATGGACCTCCTCGGCAAGGGAACGCTCGGCATGGGCGAGACGCTCATCGTCGCACTGCTCGCCGGAGGGCTGTTCAAGTCGGTCCAGGCGAACGGGGGCATCCTGTGGCTTACGGACAGGATCGCGAAGGTGATCCGCGGCCCGCGCACATGCGAACTGGGGATGTTCTTCCTCATCGCCGCGGTCAACTGCTTCACCGCCAACAACACAGTCGCGATCGTGATCGCGGGTCCGATAGCGAAGGAGTGCGCGGACAAGTTCAAGGCGGATCCCGTGCGCATCGCGTCCGTCCTGGACACCGCCTCGTGCGTCGTGCAGGGGCTCATCCCCTACGGCGCGCAGATCCTGATCGCGATGGGCGTCGCAAAGGGGCTCGACATGTCGGTCGACTCCCTCGCGCTCCTGAAGTGCCTCTACTACCAGCCGCTGCTGGCGCTCGCCGTCTTCGCGTCGATGGCGTTCTCCGGCCGCCGATCCAAGTCTCCGATACCCCTCGCGGGCTGAGACGGCGCATCAGAAGGCGATGCGCAGGCCGACGCCGCCGAGCGTCCAGTCGCTGTGCGCGCACCGGTATGAGCTGGCGGACGCCGCATGGCGCGCCGCCTGTCCGACGACCTCGTACTGCTCGACGAACGCAAACGCCCTGACGTTCTCCGAGAGCGGCCAGCCGAGTTCCAGGCGGAACGTCACCGACGAGACGCCGCTGTGCCACCGCCCGCCGTCCCGCCGACTGCCGACGACGCGCCGGTAGTTGCGGGAGCTTCCGCCCTCGGCATACACACTCGGCGCAAGGTACAGCGACCCGCAGATGCCGAAGCGCCGCCGCGCGCCGACCCTGAAATACAGGTAGTCATTGCCGCGGAAGCACCTGCGGAGGCGGTAGAACGGGACGACATACGGGTTTTCGAGCGCCTGCTCGACCTGCCACCACGAATACGTCCTGTTCGACGCGTCGTATTCGCGGCTGAAGCCCCGGTAGACGGTCCAGGACCGCGTGACGCCCGACTTGAGCACCCACCCGTCGGCCAGCTCCAGCCCGCAGTCCCACGTGGGCCCGAACTCGCAGTGGTACAGCGCGTGGCGGTGGGCGCCGTGGCGGCGGTCGGTGAGCGAGCTGACGTCCCAGTTGCGGACGCCGAAGCGCCCCGGCGCGCCCGCGTCGTATCCGACGCGCACATCCGTGATCTGCATCGGGCGGTCTTCCATCAGCTTCCCGATGGAGACGTACGAGGACCTTACCTCCGGCGTAGCTTCGAAGAACAGCGGTGAAAGTAGGCTTGCTGCGAGTAACGCAATCACTTCAGGTCCCGTGTCTTCAGGTTGCAGGCGTCCAGAGACACCTTGTGGACCTTCAGGTCGTGGAGGTAGAGCCCGGGAGGATTGGGGATTTCGCCGCGCAGTATGCGCGCAAGCTCCTTTAGCTGTCCGGCGTAGCGGTCCTCCGGCGGCTTGAAGGAAATGCGGTTGATCCCCTCGCGGTAGCCGAGCTCCTTTGCCTTCTCGTTGGCCGTCTTGAGGAAGAGCTTGATCTCCAGCTTGTCCACCCTCGAAAGCCCGTCCTCGTTGAGGCCCGTCGTGTGCTTCACCGTTCGGAAGTCCTCGATCGGCTCAAGCTCCATCGAGCCGTTCGTGCCGTCGATCCTTATGTGCCGGCAGGGCTGCGTGCCGCGCGAGCACACGCGGAACGTCGCGTTCGCGCGCGGATACTCCATGATCGTGAGCGAATGCGTCTTCGCCCACTCGGGGTCGCCGGGCGCCGGCTTGATTATGGAGTAGGTGCGCAGCGGCATCTCGTCGTCGAATATCGGCATCGCCCACTCGATCGCGTGGCAGGCGAGCAGATACGCCGTGCCGCCCGGATAGTGCGAGGCGTATTCGGGATACTTCGGATAGCCGTAGCTGTGGTCAAGGTCGGCGTCGATGGAGTAAATCTCGCCGAGGACTCCGTCCTTCGCCAGCTCCACCATCTTGTTGATCGCCTCGTTGGAGCGGAACATGTATCCGATCTGCAGGGGGACGCCGCGCGCCTCGCAGATAGCGGACATCTTCATGAAGCCCTCCTGGTCAATGCCGAGCGGCTTGTCCATGTGCATCGGTATTCCGTGCCGCGCGATTTCGGTGGATATCCCCACGAGATCCGAGTTGGCCGTTTCCACGACGATCAGGTCGGGCTTCACCTCGTCGAACACCTGCTGCGGCGTGAAGCACGGGTAGTTAGTGTAGATGCCGACCTTCGGCTCCGCCATGCGCATCGCCTTCGACGAGCGGTCGTCCACCCATCCGACCATCTCGTAGTCGTCCTTCAGCAGCCGCACCGCGTCCCACTTGCCGTGCGAGTGGTTGTGGATGATCCCCCAGTGGACGACCCTTGCCCTGCGGTTGCCGATGGGCTTCCACCGCGGCCCCGTCAACGCGGGGTCCGTCCCCACGCACCCCGCCACTGCAACCGCAAGACATGCCACAAGCCACGCATTCTTCATATTCGTCCTCCTCTCAGGGCTCCTTAGATGTCCCTCCCGGATTCCACCATGCGGTGGCCGCCGGCCTTGAATGCCTCGATCAGCGGACGCGCCGCGCCCCACATCTTCTCGCGCCGTCCGCCGGGGACGAGCAGAACGTCCGCATGGTCAAGCGCCCCTTCGGCGATCTGCTCGCCGGAAACAAAAGTCACGTCAACATCCGGACGCTCTGCGAGAGCAACCGCATCCCTCACCGTGGCGCGAGTATCGCCCGTCCGGTCGATCTCGCCGGCATAGTAGGCGACCCGCAGGGGACGCGGCGGCTTCTTCGGATACGTGAACGAGACGGGGCGCCCGACGAGCGGCCTGAACCCCGCCCCCAGCACGTCGTGCGTGGACGGGAAGTATTCGGGATGCATCACGGACACGAGGACCTTGCCCTTACCGTAGCGGCCGTAGATGACCGCCGGCATCCCGTGCATGGGCGTCACCGCCTTCCCCTTCTGCATCACATGGCTGTCGAACGTCGCGAGCACTTCGTACTCAGAGTCCGGAACAGGGTCGCCCTTCACGGGGATCGGACCGTCATGGTAGCGGAAGTAGCGAACCCCCGCATTCACCCCCAAAAGCTCTTCCGCGCGCGCGTTGAACTTCACCGCCGCGGAGAATCCGCCGCGCACCGGGTTCTTCTCGCGCGTGTAGGGGATGAGGCGAAGCCGCTTCGGGTCGTTGAGCGCCATCGCGATTCCAGCGCAGATGCCGTAGTAGCTCCCGCCCTCGCGGATGTACTTCCTTATCTTCTCGAACCCCTCTTCGCCAAGCTGGGGGTACCTGTCATACCCGCTGCCGCCGGGCATTACCAGCATGTCGTAGCCGGCCAGCCTGCCGGCCTGCACGTCCGCCGCGTTTAGGAAGTCGCATGCCACCTCCGGCGACGACTTCAGCAACTGCGCCAGGAGGATCACTCCCCCGCCCTTGCAGCCGGTGTCGATGTAGAGCGCAACCTTGACCTTTCCGTTGGCAAGGGGCTCCGCAACAAGCGACTGCGCCAGCAGCGCACATGCAAAAACAAGGCACCTCATAGACTTATCTCATCTTGATTGCAAGACCCGCATCCATCCCGAGTGCGAGTATCCCGGTCATCACGCCGCGTGAGACAAATTCGACATTGCGGAAAGAGAATCCGTCGGATGCTGCGGAATCGAACCATTCCGCTCCGTCCGAGGAACGAAGCCTTACGGTCCCGTCAGGCCGCTTGACGAGATAGCTTACGCGCAGCACGCCATTGACGACCTTCATCTCCTCCGCCAGCCGATAGGCATCCCCGAGTCCGATCCTGACGCCGAACAGCTCGACCCATGCAGCCGAGCCATTCTGCTTCACCAAACCGCGCCACCCAAAGGCGCCCGGCTCGTTTTCGACGACCGCGAGCGAGGCCTTCGGAGGCTCCGCCCAGCCGAGCAGAAACTGCGCGAGATCGGCGTCCGTGCACCCTTCCGCCACAGTCACTTCCTGTTCGACCTTGGCGGGGAAGCGCTGCGGCCGCGTCGCCTCGAGGCTGGCCCAGGAACTGTAGTCCGCCGTATAGCCGATGCCGGAATCCGTCGGCTCAACGCTCCATGCGGCGTTCATCACGCAGCCATCATCGTAATCCGCGGCGAAACGGATTCTGCCATGCGGCTTGTCGTCTTTGGCGCGCAGCGAGACCATCTCCCCCGGCGCACGCGCAAGCATCGCCTCGCCGAAGGTGTCGAATACGTCATCGTCGATAAACGCCTCCGGCACGATGTTGCGCGGCGCCGTCACGAAGACCGCATTGGCCACTTCGCGCGGCGAGCCGTCGCTCGGCTTGTTGATGTAGCCGCCGTGCGCCGTTGTCCTGGACCCGGGATAGACGCTGTCCGCACCGGCGATGGACCACATCGTGGCGCTTCCACCTCCGTCGAACTCGCCTACTTCGACGCACCCCTCGTCGATCATCATCTGCGCGGAATCAACGTCGCTGACGCCCGAAGACCAGCTGCTCTGCCGGCCGTCGTTCAGGAAGAGCACAAGCTGCGCGTGTCCTAGCGCGTTCGTGCCGATGCCGATCAATGTGCGCGGATACGTATCGCGCGGCTGCTCGTGCCCGATGTCGTAGATCTCCCCGTCCTTCACCGGGTAGTTCCACTTGCACGTCCTTACGGCGTTGCGGATCCGGTGTCCGTCCGCCGTGCGCATCTCCCAGCTCGCCGACGGATTCTCCGTTCCGGGGGAAATCTTCTTCGGCTTGCCGTGGACTATGGTATGGTCGGGAAGCTCCATGATGTAGTTGTGCCTGTACGTCGCGTTGATGTACCCGCCGTACGTCATGCGGCAGTCCTCGATCGTGAAGCCGCCTGGCGCGGAAGCCGTCCGGTCCGTCATGAAGTAGTCTGCGTTTATGCCGACGATAGGCACCTGCCCTTCCGTGAACAGCCGCTCTGCCATCGCGCCGACCGTGGCGCGCGAGCCTGATCCGTCGCCGTAGCAGGCCCGCATCCGAAAGCCCTTCGCCATATCGAACTTGACCGCCCACGCGCGCCCCATCGGCGACGAAGTCTTCGTCCACGTCACCAACGTCGCGCCGTCGTATCCGTTGTAGTTCGCCGTTTCCGTGCGCACGTAGTCGGATACCGCGCCGAAAGCCGCGCAGGCACCTAGGCACACCAGGCATGACGCCACTGCATATCTCATGGGATCGCCTCCTAGTGAACAACGATGCAGAGACCGGCGGGCTTGAAACCAGTCGAAATGCGCCAGACGAGAGCGAGATAATCGCTGCCGTCTGTCGCCCGCCACGCACCGTCCGCCCCAGCGGCAACGGCAGCGGCCTTGACGTCGGCATCGGGGATGTCGGCGGTAGATGTGACGTAGGCGTTCCACGCCGGGTAGTCCTTCGACACCTTGAGCGACGCCAGGTTCGCGGAGCCGTGCCCGGCAAGCAGCGAGTCGACGACAGTCCTGTCCATCGGCGCATCGCAGAGGAAGACGAGCGATCCGACGCCCGCGCCGCCGTTTACCTGCGAACAGGCGTCAGCCGCAACTTTCAATGTCCGCCGTGCGCCAATTACCAGATTGGTGATCGCAGTATTTGCGAACACCTGCGAAGCGATGTTGGTTAGCTGCGCATCGCCTGTTCCAAGGCGGAACTCGGCAAAGCCGGCATGCCCGTAGAAAGCGCGGTCTCCAACGGTGCGCAGCGCCGGAAGCGTGAGTGCTCCGCAGCCACGCGCGATCTGCCCTGCCTGCGACTCGCAGCGAAAAGCCTCCTGCGGCAAGGCCTCAAGTGCGGGAAGGTTCCATCTTGCGGCTTCTGTCTCGGCAAGCGGAGCGTTGTAGAAGGTATAGCCGTAAACGAACGACTTCAGTTTCGGCGCATCGATGATCAGCGTCTTCAGGTTCGCATCGCGCGTAAAAGCACATTCGCCGAGATAGGTCAGTTCGGGACAGCGCATGTCGATCTTTGCGAGCGCCGTCATGTTGCGGAACGGGCGCGTGGCAATCTTCCAGACGTTGCTCGGCAATACTAGCGAGGTAAGGAGGTTGCGCAGCGTTGAATCGTTTTCTCCGTCAATCACGCGGCTGCCTATGATCGAGATGACCTTCTCGTTGCCCTGTCCATCCAAGATCGGCGCATTGAGGTCGAGCTCGCCAGAACCGGCGCGATAGCCCTTGTCCGCCATTTTCAGCGTTCCATCCTCCTCTTCGGAGACGACAAACTCCCAGTTGCCGTTGCGGATGCAGAGTTCGCCAGATGCATTCGCCGTCAGTTGCCAAGGATTGGCCGCGCCGACACTTTCGTGCGTCCATGTCAGGCGATAGCCTGCTGTCGCATCAGGCGCGAAGGAATATGTCCGCACGCCCGGCACCTCCTCCACCAGTTCCCAGGCAGTATCCGCCAAGTTGAACTTCTCGAGACGATAGCCGGTTACCGTGTACTTGCGCGCACCCGACTTCGCGAAGACATGTTCCGGTGCCGTTACTGTCTCGGATTCCGTCAGCAATGTCTTGTCGGCCACCGAGAATCCCGCATCCTGCACGTCGCCGCCGACATAGACGCGCAGCGTTCCGGGCGGGTTGGCCATGTTGACGTTCAGCCGCATCTCCATCAAGCCGACGGAAACCGTCGAGGAGCCTGGGCTCGCAACGCCTGAGGCCGTCGGAGTAAGGCGAACATCGGAAAAGCCGACCTCGGGATGCGCAGGCGTGAAGACTAATGCATTGTCGGTCGCTGACTTGTCCGCCCAACTAACACCCGTCCGCTCGTCGATGGTCGTGCGCGCACCGCCGTCAGCCGTCGCCGCAGTAAGCAACCATGCAGTTGGCGCCCTCGTTTTCTCGTTGCCGCTGTTGCTCAGCATGTAAAGCGTGTAGTTCTTGACGTAAAACAGATCGCCGGGCATCAGGACAGACGAGGGAAGCTGTTTCACCCCTGTATGGCAGCCACTGGACGCCGAAAGCGCGCCAACTCCAAGCCAGCGATCACCCGCCGTGCTTCCGCCGTCCTTTCCGTCAAAGAGTTTGCCTGGCGAGGACGAACTATGCATGTTCGCCCCGTATGCGGAACCGCTCAAAGTCGAACCACGGTCTTTGAACAGGCTGTACATGTCGACTGGACCTAAATCAACGGGGATTGCGCTTTCGCGCCAGAGCCAGACCACGCGGCGCACGGCGTTCGGATCTTCCGCCGGAGCATAGCTGAAGCTGTTCTGCCCGTCCTCGACCGTTTCAACGGTCACCCAGACGCCGTCGCGCCGCTCGTCGATGCGGTGCCCGGCGCAGGCATACGTCTTGCCGTCCTTTTCGATGCATGTCGGTGCAGTCAGCGTTGTCACGCCGTCAAAGGCCGTGCCAAGAGCCGGCGAATACGCGCCCTGCATGCGGAATGGATCGGCGACATCCGTCTCTACAGTGACGTTCCGATACACATCGACGACAAACTCGATTTCCATCAAACCGAAGTCGACGGTTGTATTGCTCCATGCTTTCGCCTTGGAATCAAGTGGCACAAAACGGAACGCCCTGAAACCCGCGCCTGTCAACTTCTCTTCCGCAATAGTAAATTCGTTAGTTGTCTCCACTGTCGGCTTCGTCCAACTCGTGTACCCGCTTTGTGCATCCAACTCCGCCCACGACGAACTGTCCGTGGCGTTTGCCGGCACGCCGAAGACCTTCCACGCCTTGGGGGCACGATCCGTCTCTTGTCCACTGCAAGACAGGAGATAGAAGCGGTATTTCTTGAGGTATATGCGACCGAAAAACTCACTCGGCGCAAGCATCTGGGCATAGACGCCCTCTTTCCCTTCGTCTCCAAAAGCGCCATAGTTCTTGAACGACGACAACCAGCTCTTGCCTTTATCATCCGTTGAGCTGCTAAAGCGGAACCCGTCAAAGGCATTGTTCTGCGAATATGGACTCGTGCAGTTGCCGGTAATCGTCGGCCAGATGCCATCCCCTGCCGTATGTATGACCGTGCGGAAGTCCTGGTCGGTCAGCACCTCGGCTGCCGCAGACAGTGAGGCGGCAACGGATGCCATTGCACAAAAAGCCTTCAGGACATGTTTCATTGGCAATCTCCCTTTGATTGGTTCCTGGACGATTGATATGGTATCAAAGGCAGTCACACAATTACTTGTAATTCCCCGCTTGATTTGTGTAATATCCGCGCATCCGTGCTTGCTTTTTGCAACCCGGGTGTTGTACAATACATCCCATGGGAACGCACCAAACCGACACAACGGACTTCATCAGAGACGATCTGCCGCCTCTCACGCCCAAGGAGACCGCACGGCGGCGGAAGGCCTTTTTTGCGGAGAGCGGCGACAACTTGCGGATGCTCACGCAGCTCGCCGACACCCTTCCCGAGTCAGGCGTCACCATCAAGGACGTCCAGGGCTACATCTACTTCAAGAACCACCGGGCGCTCGAGCTCATGAACCTGACGGATGACTCCACTGTAGTCGGCAGACGGGCGCAGCACCTCTACCCGCGCCATCTCTGGCATGTCTACATCAACCGCGAGGAACCGACCCTCCGCACGGGAAAGCCGCTGATCGGCAAGGTCTACGGCTATGTCGCCGACCTTTCCACCGCGCTCAACCGCGTCTCCGTGTTCCCAGTCAAAAACGCCAAAGGCGAAATCATCGGGCTGGTGACCTCCCACTACCGCGTCAGGTCAAGGGAATCCGCGCCGAACTGGTACGACGCCATCAAGGACGCCATCGCGTACGTCTCGAAGAACTACGCCTCCGACCTCTCGGTAGCCGATCTCGCCAGGCACGCCAACCTTTCCGAATCGCAGTTCACGCGCATATTCCGCCGGCAGACGGAAACCTCGCCGGCGCAGTACATCCTCCAGACCCGCATCAACGCCGCGCGCACCCTGCTCGAGACGACGGACATGCTCCTGACGGACATCGCGGCAGAAACCGGATTCTACGACCACGCCCACTTCGTGAAGATGTTCAAACGCGCTTTCGGGATGACGCCCTCGCACTACCGCAAGCAGCACTGGTCGACGTCGTCCGCACCCGCGCCTACCTGAGGGCGCGGAGATATGCAGCCGAGGAGGCGGCGCATTCCATCATGTTCGTCACGCCGAAGTGCTCTATCACGAACCACCCGCCGTAGCCGGCGTCGCGCGCGGCGGCGACGATCTTTGCGACCGGGACCGAGCCAGAGCCCGCCGCGCACGAGCCCCTCGAGTCGCCGGCGGGACGGTCCTTTATGTGAAAGTTCCTGGTGCGCGGCAGAAGCGCAATGCCGTCCTCGGCACGATCGCCGCGTCCGATGAAGTTGCCGGTGTCGTATACGAACCCCACGGAAGGGGCGGCGGCGAGGAACGCCTTAGTGCGCGCCGTGCCGAACGTCGGCGACTTCTCGTCGTCGAAGTCCTCCACGAGCGTCTCCACGCCGCGGGCCGACGCCATGTCCGCGAAACGGCGGGTGCGGCCCACGATCTCCCCGAAGAGACTGGGCGGCTCCTCTGCGGACGGGTAGAATCCCGGGACGAGCATGACCTGGCGGCATCCATTTGAGACGGCAAGCGCGACCAGCGACTCGCACTGCGCCTCGTCGTACCCCTTCTCGAAGCATGGCCAGCCCACGACGCACGCCACGGCAAGTCCCGCCCGGCGCATCTCCGCGCCCTCCGCGGCGGAAGGCGCCCGCGTCAGGACCACCCCCTCGATGCCCATGGCGCGGATCCTCCCGGCGACCTCCGCGAACGGCATGCCCTCCTGCCGCGAGATATCATGCATGTGGGCGTCGAAGATCGCCAGCCTGGGCGGGGGTTCCGGATATCCGGCCGCGCCGCGCAGGAGCCGCGCCGCGGCGGGCGTCACGTCCTTCCCCATGTAGACCCAGCGTCCGTCCGCCCTCTGCGACGAGACAAGGGCAATGGCGCGCTTCGTCGCGCTTGCGCCGTTCGTGGCCCACAGCGACGCAAAGGCGGCGGACGCCTCCGAGACCGCCACCTCGTTCGTCGGCGCGCGGCCGAGCGCGTGGTCGACCTCGTTCTGCACGCTCGGCTCGAGGACATCCTCGTCCACAAGCGGCTGGGCGGTTATGAAAGCCGCGGCCGGCGCCGACGCGGCGACGGCGGACGCGCACAGGAGGCTCGCGAGGATCGTTCTGCAGTTTTCCATGTATATCCGCAATTATACCACCAAGGACGGCACGACTCAAGTCCCGGGAGACACGGCGCCGCCGGCCTCAGGACTGGCGTTCGCCAAGTTCGGCCCAGCGCTCGACCGCCGCGTCGAGCTCCGCCTGCAGCGCGGGGACGCGCGCGTAGTCGTCGCGGCTCTTCAGCGGGTCGGACGCCAGGATCGCGGCGATCTCCTTCTCCATCGCGTCGATCCTGTCCGGCAGCGCCTCCAGTTCGAGCCGTTCCCTGTAGGAGAGCTTTCGCGGAGCGCCGGAAGCGGAAGCCTGGGCCGGGCGTGCGGCGGAATCCGCGCCGTCCGCCGCGGGGCGTCCGCCCGCCGGCCTCTCCGGCGAGCTCTTCCTCTGCCGTTCGTAGTCCGCGTAGCCGCCCGGATACTGCCTCACCTCGCCGTCCCCCTCCAGGACGAACGTCGAGGTGACCACGTTGTCGAGGAACTCGCGGTCGTGGGACACGAGGAGGAGCGTTCCGCGGTAGTTGAGGAGCTGCTCTTCGAGAAGCTCAAGTGTCTCGATGTCGAGGTCGTTCGGAGGCTCGTCCATGACGAGCAGGTTCGCGGGCTGCAGGAAGAGCTTCGCGAGCATCAGCCTCGCGCGCTCGCCGCCCGAGAGCGCCTTCACGGGCGTGCGGACGCGCTCCGGCGAGAAGAGGAAGTCCGCGAGATACGAGTAGACGTGCTTCCTGGCCCCGCCGACGACCACCTCGTCGCGGTCGCTCGCGACGTTCTCGCCGACGGTTAGCTCCGGCTTCATCTCCGTGCGCAGCTGGTCGAAGAACGCGAGCTCGACGTTTGTGCCGACGGTCACCGACCCGGAGGTCGGGGCGAGCCGTCCCGTGAGCAGGTTCAGGAGCGTCGTCTTGCCGGCGCCGTTCCGCCCCAGGATTCCGATTCTCTCGCCGCGAAGGACGTCCGCCGTGAACCCGCAGACCACCGGTTTCGCGGGGTCGTAGCCGAAGCCGAGGTTCTCGATCTTCAGGACGCGCACTCCGCCCGGCGCGGCGGTGTCGAGCTTCATCGTGGCGGTTCCGACGGCGGTCCGCCGCGCGGCGAACTCCTCGCGCAGCTTCATGAGCGCGGCCACGCGGCCCTCGTTGCGCGTCGTCCTCGCCTTGACGCCGCGCCGTATCCACGCCTCCTCCTGGGCGAGCTTCTTCGCCTTGCGCTCCCAGTAGACCGCCTCGTCCGCGACGAGCTCCGCCTTGCGGCGGACGAACGTCGGGTAGTCGCACTCCCACCCGGAGAGCTCCCCCCTGTCGAGGTCGAATATCTTTGTCGCGACGCGCTTCAGGAACCTGCGGTCGTGCGTGACGATCACGACGGCCATCTCGCGCTGGCGGCGGATCATCCCCTCCAGCCAGTCTATCGCCTCCACGTCGAGATGGTTGGTGGGCTCGTCCAGAAGCAGGAGGTCCGGCTTGGAGAGGAGCGCGTCCTCGAGTATCTTCCGGCGGCGGCGCCCGCCCGAGAGCGCGTTGAAGGCGTCGTCCCCGGGGCGGTCCGCCGGGACGGACTGCGAAACGTACACGGTCTTCAGGCCCGGCGCGCGGACAATCTCGCCCGTGTCGGGCTCGAGCTCGCCGGCCATTACCTTCATCAGCGTCGACTTCCCCTCGCCGTTCCTTCCCGTGAGCGCGGCGCGGAGCCCCCTGGAGACCGAGAGCGCCACCCTGTCGAGCACGGCGGGTCCGCCGAACGCGAGCGACACGTCCTTCAGCGACATGAGGAAATCGCTCATGACTCCTCCTCGTCGATGGCGCGCAGGAGCGATTCGACGGTGATGAACTCGCCTTTCCGGCGCATGACGAGGATGCGCGAGATCAGGGCAGACTCGAAATCGGTGAGGCGCACGCCGTCCTTGCGGTCCTGGAGGATGCGCAGGAGGTCGGCGGTGGAGACCTTGTACTTCGCCTCGCCGCTCGGGACGAACAGGCCGGTCACGGCCATCGCGCAGCGGGTGAGCGGAGACATGGCGGACGCGAACAGCCGGTATACGGGCGCCACGGCCAGCATGCGGCGGAGCGGGCGCGCGGAGGCGAAGAGCTTGGGCAGGAACTCGCAGAGGTACAGGACGACGAACGCCGCCGCGACGCCCCAGACGGTCCTAGCGAAGGCGGAGCCGGGGAAGCAGCGCGTCGAAAGCGCCGCGGAAGCGGACGAGAAGACGACGTTGGCGAGGTTGTTCCCGACGAGGAGCGCGGTGAGCGTCGAGCCCATGTCGGAGAGCGCGTCCGCAATCGTCTTCGCCGCGCGGCTGCCGCTCCGCGCGAGGTGGAGGACGCGTCCGCGCCTCACGGAGAAGAACCCCGTCTCCGCGCCGGCGCAGAACGCGGCGGCGGCCAGCGCGGCGAGCATGGCGAGGGCGAGGAGGGCGGACACGATCATATGTTCTCCTCCTCGGTCTTCTCGACCGCCTCGTCCGTCTCGGCGATGAGCTCCTCGTCGCTGCCCGCCTCGGGGTACTTCAGCACCTCGAGCCTGACGGACGTCACGCGGCGCTTCCGCCGCGCCAGGACCGTCGCCCGGCATCCGTCCGCCTCGATGACCTGCCCGACGTGCGGTATGCGCTCGACGTTCGCGGCGACCCAGCCCGCGAGGCGGTCGGCGTCCTCGGCCTCCAGCTCGATGCCCAGTTCGCGGTTCACCTCGTCGAGCGAGGCGCGCCCGTCGATCACCCACGTGTTGCGCGACACGCGCGATATCGCCGGCTCCTCGTCGCCGCCGCCGAACACCACGGGGCCGAGAATGAGCTCCATGACGTCGTTGAGGGTGATTATCCCCGCCGTCCCGCCGTACTCGTCCGTCACCACGGCGAGCCGGCGCCCGCTCTTCCTCAGCGTGAGCAGGAGGTCGTCGAGTGTGACCTGCTCGGGGACGAAGAGGGCGTCCTCGATCCTGCCGGTCCGCCGCTCGATCACGCCCTCGATCGCATCGGGGGTCCGGCGGTATACGGGCAGGATGCTGTGCTTCGCAGACGCGAGGCGCTCGCGGCGGACGTCCTCCGGCAGGTCGGCGTCGTAGCCCTCGATGTCGACGCGCGGCGTCATCTCGTCGTTGGCGTGGAGCTCGGAAAGGCGCAGCACGCCCGCGATCATCTCCGCGTCGTCCGCGGCGAGATCGCCGCGCTCGGCGGCGGACTCGATGACGGACACGAGCTCGGCGTCCGAGAGGGCGCGGCGCTCGCGCTCGAGGGCCCCGGCGAAGGCGCGGGACGAGAACCGGAAGAGGACGCTGAACGGCGACAGCGCCGCGCGCCAGAAGAGCATGAGCCGCGCGCACGCGGGGGCGAAGCGCTCGGAGTTCCTGAGCGCGATGCGCTTCGGGGCAATCTCGCCGAACAGGAGAAGGAAGACGGTCATGACCGGAACGGCGGCTACGCCGCCCCAGGACGGGAAGGCCGAGTCGAAGAGCCGGTATCCCAGCGTCGCGATGGCGAAGTTGACGAAGGTGTTCCCGACGAGCAGCGTCGAGAGCAGCATCGCGGAGTCCTCGACGCACCGTCCGATGCGGCGGTCGGCGGCGGGGTCGCGCATGCGGATGCGGGAGCGCTGCGCGCCGGTCAGGGAGAAGAGTATCGTCTCCGAGCCGGAGAAGAAGGCCGAGAGGCAGATGAGGGCTGCAAGGACGGCTATGGATACCGCGGTCATCCGGCCGGTCCCCCTCAGAAGTGGAGGACCTTCGGCGCGAAGCCCTCCGCCTCCTCGGGCGTCATCCGCGCGAAGGCCATGACTATGAGCCTGTCGCCCACGCCGCCCTGGTGGGCCGCCGCGCCGTTGAGGCAGCAGACATGGCTGCCGCGGCGTCCGGCGATTGCGTACGTCTCGAAGCGGTTGCCGTTCTCGACGTCGGCGCAGAGTATCTTCTCGTACGGGACGATGCCGACGGCCTCCATGTCGTCGGGATCCAGCGTGAGCGAGCCCTCGTAGTCGAGGCACGCCTCGGTCACCTTTATGCGGTGGAGCTTAGACTTCAGAAGAGTCAGCAGCATGGCGTCACCCCAGTCGTTCCCTTATCATCTTCGCGGTCACGGCGACCTTCTTCATCTTCGGGTTGCCGGGGGCCTCGTACATGACGTCTGTCATAAGCCTCTCCATCTCCGCGCGGAGCCCTCGCGCGCCGGTCTTGCGCGAAAGCGCCGCCTTCGCGAGCTCGCGGAGCGCATCGGGCTCGAACGAGAGCTCGACGCCGTCCATGGAGAGAAGCTTCTGGTACTGCTTCACGAGCGAGTTCTTCGGCTCCGTGAGGACGCGGACGAGGTCGTCCTCGGAAAGATCCTTCATCGTGGTGATGATCGGGAGCCGCCCGGTGAACTCCGGTATGAGGCCGAACTTCACGAGATCCTCCGGACGGACGTCCGCAGGGGCGTCGGCCTGCTTCCCGCCGCCGTCGGTTCCGAATCCGATCGCATGGTGCCCCGTGCGCGAGGCGACGATCCTGTCGAGCCCCACGAACGCGCCGCCGCAGATGAAGAGTATGTTCGTCGTGTCGACCTCTATGTACTCCTGGTCGGGATGCTTGCGCCCGCCCTTCGGCGGGATGCGGCAGACCGTCCCCTCGACTATCTTGAGGAGCGCCTGCAGGACGCCCTGGCCGCTCACGTCGCGCGGGATGGAGACGTTGTCCGTCGTCGAGGCGATCTTGTCGATCTCGTCCACGTAGATGATGCCGCGCTTCGCGAGCTCGACGTCGCCGTTGGCGTTCTGGAGCAGGTAGCGGACGAGGTTCTCGACGTCCTCGCCGACGTAGCCCGCCTGCGTGAGCACGGTCGCGTCGCCGATCGCGAACGGCACGCCGAGCATCTTGGCGAGCGTGCGCGCGAGAAGCGTCTTGCCGGTTCCCGTCGGGCCTATGAGAAGAATGTTCGACTTGTCTATCTCGACGCCGTCGAACGCGCCGCCGCCGGCCTTGCCCCGCTTCTTCCCGTCCGCCTCGGACGCCTCGAGCCGGCGGTAGTGGTTGTGCACGGCGACGGCGAGGACCTTCTTGACCTCGTCATGGCCGATCACGTACTGGTCGAGGAAGGACTTGATCTCCTTCGGCGACGGCGTCGGGGGAAGCGGCGGCGTCTTCCCGCCGGAGCCGCCCTGGGCCTTCTCGGCGCGCTCGACCATTTCGTTCGCGTGCCTGACGCAGTCCACGCAGATGTTGCCGTCGGCGCCGGGGATGACCGGCACCTCGTTGGAACTCCTGCCGCAGAAGGAACACGTCAGCTTCTTCATCCCTCCGCCCTTCATTTCGCCTCGATGACCTCGTCTATGAGCCCCCACTCCTTCGCCTCCTCCGCGCTCATGAAGTGGTCCCTGTCGGTGTCCTTGACGACGTCCGCCATCTTCTTCCCGGACGCCTCGGCCAGGATCTCGTTGAGCCTCTCCTTGAGGCGCAGGATCTCGCGAGCCGTGATCTCGATGTCGCTGGCCTTGCCCTCGGCGCCGCCCCACGGCTGGTGGATCATGATGCGCGCGTTGGGGAGCGAGTGGCGCAGTCCCTTCGTGCCCGCCGCGAGCAGCACCGCGCCCATCGACGCGGCCTGGCCGATGCAGTACGTCGCGATCGGGCACTTCACGAACTTCATCGTGTCGTAGATCGCCAGCCCGGCCGTGACGCTGCCGCCCGGCGAGTTCACGTAGACGTTGATCTGCTTCTTCTGGTCCTGCGACTGCAGGAAGAGAAGCTGCGCGACGACTGCGTTCGCCATCTCGTCGCTGACCTCGCCGGATATGAAGACGATGCGGTCGAGGAGGAGGCGCGAGTAGATGTCGTACGTCCGCTCGCCCTTGCCCGTCTGCTCGACTACGTACGGTACCATGTAGGATTTCATCGGATGGTGTTATTTCGCGTTGGCGAGGATGAACTCGACGACCTTCCTGCCGCGCTCGTCGTCGCTTGCCTCGATGTTCTCGGCCTTGGCGATGGCGTCGACGATATACCAGAGGCGCACCTGGCGCGTCGCGGCGTCCTCGGCGTCCTTGAGGATCTTGTCGCGGTTCTTCTCGAAGTAGTCGGCGCTGATGCCGGAGTACTGCGCGCGCTCGGCGAGCTGCTGGAGGTAGCCGTCCATCGCGCGGCGCACCTGGCTCTCGGGGATGTCGAAGTCGACCTTCTTGAGAAGCAGATCGACCGCCGCGTTCTCGCGGCGCTCGGCCTCGTCCTGGACGGCGTGCTTCTCCATCTGCTCGCGGATCCCGGCGACCAGCTTCTCGTAGGACTCGGCCTTCGCCTTCTCGGCGAACTCGGCGTCCGTCGGCAGGATGCGGCGGCGGAACGCCTTGAGCGTGACGGTGTAGACCGCCTTCTTGCCGCCGAGGCCCTCGGGCGCGGACTCCTTGTCGAACTTCGCCTTGACGCCCTCCTTCGTCTCGCCGGCCTTCATGCCCTTCACGGCGTCGAGGATCTCGGGCAGGAACCGCCCCTCCTCGACCTGGGTCCAGAACCCCGTGCCGGAGGCGACGACCTTCGCCTCGGGCGCGACCTCGAGGATCGGCTTCTTGTCGACCGTGCCGGAGTAGTCGATCTGCACGAAGTCGCCGTCGGCGACGGCCTCGCCCTCCTTCGCGTCCTCGAACTTGGCGTAGGCCGCGCGCAGACGGGCGACCTGCTCGTCGACGTCGGCGTCCTTGACGGACGTGTCGTTCTTCGCGATCTTGAGCCCCTTGTAGGTCGGAAGCTTGAACGTCGGCTTGACCTCGACGATCGCGGTGTACTCGCCGCCGTCGGCGTCGTGCTTGAAGTCCTTGACGTCCGCAATGCCGACCTCGTCGAGCTTCGCGTCCTTCACCGCGTCGGCGATGTGCTTCTGGAACATCGCGCGCTCGATCTCCTGCTTGAGGCCCGTGGCGAACTCCTTGCGGATAAGCTCGATCGGCACCTTGCCGGGACGGAAACCGGGAAGCCTCGCCTCGCGCAGGAACACTTTCTCCACGTCCTTCACGATGGCCTTCATCTCGTCGGCGTCATAACTAACCGTAAGCTGCACCTGGCACTTGTCCAACTTCTTTGTCTCTGTCTTCATTATGTGCGTTTCTTTCCTAGTGTGAAAAAAAGATTATCGGGTATTTTATCATATTTTGCGGCGAAATGGCAAAAAATCCGCCGTCTCGCGCTCTAAAGGCGGATCGTGCGGCGTGCGCGGACGGGAAGGCAGGCGCCTAGCGGCATGGGCCGGGGCACGGGACCATGCGGGCAAACATCTCCTCCAGCGAGTGGCGCGGACGCCAGCCGAGCGCGACAAGCACCTCGTTGGTCTCGCACGACTCGAACGCAATCGAAATCGTCAGCGCCCGAAGCCGCGCCGCATTGACATTCAGCGCAATGTTGGTGCAGACCTCGCAATCAGACGTTGTCGCCTCCGGCAGCGACGGCCGAAACCGGATCCACCTTCGCGAGGTCGAAGCGCACTGGCTCGATCGGCCCGTCCTTCGCCGCCAGAGCCGCCGGAGCAGCGGCCATTGCCGCAGCCGCCGCAAGCAGCCCAACCGCGAGCTTGATGCTGTTCCTTTGGTGCTTCATTTCAATATTCCTTTCATTTTCTATGCATTACACCACACCATCAGTCGGTAAAACCAAATAACATGTCAACTTCTCGTGAAAAGGCTGACCCATAGCTGAACGCGGCAGATGTGCCGCGTCAGCGGACGATGATGCTTAGGCCGGGCTTCACGAGGCGGAGCTCTCCGCCGCACTTCTGGAGACTCCAGCCTGCAAGGTGGAAGGACGGCATACCCGATATGCTCGCCGCCTTTGCGATGAGGAATCCGCCTGACGGACGCTGCAGGGAATCGATGTCGCCTGTCACCGTAACCGCCGCGTTCTCGCCGAACGTCAGGGCACCCGAGACGTTTGCCGTCCCCATGCCGAGATCTGCCGCGGCGAGCGTCCAGGTGTTCGTCACCGTGAGGTTGCCGTTCGTGACGGACGGCGATCCCTCCACGTTCGCCACGGTGTATGCTCCGCCGACATCCTCAAGGTCGAGCGTCCCCGCCGTACCCTTGAGCGTCGTGAACGCGGGAACAGACGGCTCGAATCCCGTCGGAGCATACCGCGCGTTGTCGCCAGTGTACATGTCGCGGTACTGGATGCTGAACTTTACCGCTCCTGGGCTTGCGATCTACGAGTAATGCGGAAGACCAAATAAAACGTGTCGCACGACGATTCTGTCGCACGACACGTTGCCTATTCTGCATGCGATGTCAGCGTATGATGAGCATAAGGCCGGACTGGATGACCAGGTAGAGGTCTCCGTCCTGCGAAACGACAAATCGGTATGCGCGGTTGCCGGGAACCGTAGCAGTCCAGGTCTCGAGGTTCGCCGCGTCCACGAACGAGGAAGCGTGGGCAATGAGGTGCTTTCCACCTCTCACGGTCGTCGAAACATTGACGTTTGCGCCGAGTGCCACCGGATGGTCGATGTTCAGGAGCGGTGCAGAGCCGTCGCCGATGTCGAGCCCTGCATCGTCCGCAAAGCCGATTGCGCCACCACCCGTGACCGTTCCGGTGAAGCCGTCCGTCGAGGAGACGTTGAGGCGGCCGAGAGCCGCAATCTCAACCGAGCCCGCGCCGGAGAGGTTCCCCACGTTCTCGACCGAGGAGACCTTCAGCTTCGCGCCATCGGCGACCGTCACGTCCGGCATGTCGCGGAGAACGCCGGCCGGAACCGCCGAAACCGCCTCGGCCTTGCCCTTCGACTCCTCGAACTGCTCGGCGATCATGCGGATCTGGCCGTCCGAAAGCGTGCAGTCGTAGATCTGGATGTCGTCGACAAGGCCGGAGAACGCCTTGGTTCCGACGTAGGCCGCCCCGATCGCGAAGGACTCGGCGGGGAGCGCATAGGCATAGGATGCGCCTCCGCCTGTCTTGACAAATTCGCCGTCCACATATAAAGCGTAGACGCCGGGATTTCCGTTAGCCGAAGGCTGGTAGACGACCGCGACAGTGTACCAGCGCGTGCGGTCGTTTCCAAGTGACGAGCAGAACGTGTTTTCACGGTATACGCCATTTCCATTCCCGTTGATGAATCTGGCGGACTGGTTGTTTTCCTGATAGGGCCCGATGCGGAAAAGCTGCCCGCTCGTCATTTGACCAGGCACTCCCCATCCCACGACGGTGAGGGCGCCGTCCTTGACCTGGGAAGAGTCGGGGCGATAGCGGGCGATTACCGTGAAGTTGGTATTGCCCGTGGGAATGATGCCTTCCGGGAACGTCTCGAGCTTGAGGAACCCGCTGCCGCTCTTCGGCGCGAACTTCGCTGCCTTGCCGCAGATGGCGTCACCCGACACGTACGTGACGTTGAACGTGTCGTTGGTGCTGGCCTCGGAGAGCGTAAGGGCTGCATTGCCGGTCGTGTCGGCAAGCGGATTCTCGCCGTCGAACGTCCAGCGCGCGACCGGCGTGGGAAGCGACGCAGTCGCCGCGACATTCGCCGGAGCCGCCGTGCCGTTGTACTCGGCCGCGACCTCTTCTGCCGTCCAGGCGTAGTTGAAGAGCATGAACTCGTCCATGTCGCCCTCGTAGCGCCTGTTCTTCTGGGCGTCGCTCTGCACGTAGCGACCGAGTTCAAGACGCCAGGTCGGGTCGATGTCCACGACCGCGGAGTCGGCAATCGTCATCGTCGAAACCTGCACACCATCGCAGTAGAACGTCTTTTTGCGAGACGCCCCGTCGTAGGTGGCGACGATGTGATGCCATTCGTCGTTGCCAAGTGCGTTGGGGCAGACCGCCTGGAGCTGATAGGGACTTCCGTTGAAGTGCCAGTAGAAGGAGTTTGCGGCATCAAAGCGCAGCAACGAGCACTTTCCGGCCGAACCCTTGCCCCAGACGAATACGCACGTCTGGTCCGTGCAGGAGGCCGCAGTCGGCTTGATCCACACAGACACGGTGAATGAGTCGTTTCCGCTCGGGAAGATCGTCGGACGCGGGTGCGCGCCGGAACCGAGGACCACCGGGTTCTCCGTCCCGCCGAAGTGGACCGCCTTGCCGCGGCCGCGGACGCCGTCCACGGCCGCCGGCGTACCCGTGTCAACGTTCGTGAGGTGCAGCCCACCGGGACCGTTGTCGCAGCCGAAGTCGGCGGGGTCGTCAAACGAGTAATGGCAGACAAGGCCCTGGCGCGCGCGCGGACGGCGCAGCTGGAGAGTGCCTTCGTTTACGGCAACGCTTGAGACTCCCGTCGCCGCGCCGGAAAGCGTCAGCGTGTAGTCTGCGCCCGTCTTCGCAAACGTCGCGTCCGCTCCCGAGACGGTGCCCTTGAATTCCGTCGCCGTCGCGCCGGCGCCTGTTCCGACCGTGAGCGAGGAGCCCTTCTTCGTCAGTTCGACGCCGCCCGCAAGCGCCGCTCCGGAAAGAGTCTTCACGGACGTCGATTCGCCAGACGAAAGGACGCCGGCGGACAGGGCCTTGACATTCTTCAGGGCCAGTTGCTCGCCAGCGGCGCCAGTCGGAAGTCCGTTCGCAATGACGCCCTGTATCTCCTCGCGCGACAGCGAATAGTTCAAGACCAGCAGATCGTCCATAAGCCCCTTGTACGGATATGAGCCGTCGTTCCAGCCGTTTCCATTCGCATATACGCGCCCGAAGAAGAAGTTTTTGCTCGGCGGGGCATAGGCGATGTTCGGGGTCATGCTGCCGACAAGCTGACCGTCGAAGTAGAGGCTGAATGACGCCGGATTGTCCTTGCCGTCGTGTGTGGCCGCGAAATGATGCCACCCTCCGTCCCAGACGTACGCTTCAGGGCGCAGGCGATTGTTGCCCCAGATTCCGTAGGTGATGTTGGTGTTGCTTCCTATACCAGTCGCAGTTGCAGAGCTGATAAGCCGCATGGAGACGGCCTTGTCGTTGGCAGGCTCCCCGACCAGGAACATCCTGGCGTCCTTGTCGCAGTTCGCATCGGGCTTGAACCAGAACGCAATGGTGAATCCGCTGCCAGGATTGAACTCGGAGAGGCTGTCGTCGTCATCGGGCCCCTTGATGTAGGATGCGCCGTCAAATGAAAGCACCTTGCCGCGCGTGGCGTCGTTGACAACCGCAGGATTGCCTACGGAAACGAGTCGCGAGCCGAAGCCTACATCGTCCTTGAGCGGATCATCCTCGTCGTCGAAGGCGAGGCTGACGACAGTCTTAACGCCATAGTTGACGTCGGCGCGGTCGAACTCGAGGTCATAGTTCGGCGCGCTTTCCGTAATGATCGCGACGCGCTCGTTCTGGAAAGACAGCGTGCCCGAGTCGGAGACAGATGGAATGTCGATCTGAGGGGTGAGACGATTGGATTCATCGCCGACCATCATCGTCGTGCCGTTGAGCTGGAGGCTGCCGCCATTCGCCGCCGTTCCAAGATGGGCGTAGCGTCCGTTATCAAGCCAATTCTCGAATACCGGCGGATTGTCGGGGTCGGTGCCCGCGAGGTTGACGTTGAAGCGGGGATCCAAGCTGGTCTCGAGAACGGCGACACGGCCTTCGAGGATAGTGACCGGACGAGAATTGGAGGGTGACCTGACAACATAGTCGAAGGCCAAAGTACCCGCGCCGTCCTTCTTGAGTTCGTTTGCCGTAACCCCGTAGATCGGGGCTATGTTCAGCGTACACGTGACGCCGGAGGCGACTGTCACCTTCGCAGGGCTGCAGAACTCAAGGGCCCCGGCTCCGTTATTCGCCGAGACGATCTTCAGCGACACGGGATCGGCGGAAGAACTCGTCACGACGAGGTTCGAGATTATAATGCCGGTTGCAGTGCCAGAGCCTTCCGCGATATCCTGCGTCACTTCAAGTCCGCCTGCCGGAACGTCGAAGTGGAGGGCCGCCTTCTCGCTCCGTTTCGGCGCGGCTTCCGCGGGCGTCCCCTGGTCGTCCGTCGCCCCGTTCGCAACCGTGGACCAGAGTCCGTCACCACCGCTACCAGTCCACCAGTATTCAGCCGCAGAAGCGACCGCTGACAAGCCAATCGCAAGCGCCGCTGCGCAAAGCGCAGTCATGCACTTAGAAAACTCAGAGGATTTACCCCCCACGAATTTTGTGAAGTTATAACGTGTGTGCATGTCTATACTCCTTGGTTTGTCAAACTGCATAGTCGCTATCAGTCTTGCTGTTTTGGCATTATACCAAAAACTCTGTTGGTAATATATTGCGCGTTCCCCTGAAAAGGAATGGTACACGGGGTTGAAAGACTGCCGCGTATTGGAGTAGGATACGGAACAGCAGGTGGCTGGTAACCACTTGCTGTACGCATGGGAGACGCTCGTAAGGGTCGTGAGCTAGGCCGGTCACACGGCACACGCTCGATGCTCTGTTTGAGCGCCGGCGGAAACCACCTACTTGGGGCGAAAGACCCCGGATACTTGCAAGCAACCTTGCAGCCCGCCTACTCCAAGACGCGACAGCACCCATAAGGTAGCACACTGAGCGCAAAAAGACAACTGCGGCGCCGCAGCACCGAAGACGAACCCCGGCTCGT
>JAFRJH010000215.1 GCA_017432385.1 Kiritimatiellia bacterium | reverse complement strand
GGCTTTGCGGAACTGCTCGGCCTCGACGATGGATAGTCGACGCGCCTCCTGCCTCGCAAAATACACTTCCTAAAACCACCTCACCCCTGCAAACATTGGGCGAAGTCTCATTCTGACTTCAAAAAATGGGTAAACTCCAGGAAACAGAGCCCGTCCCCGTCTGCGGACGCGTCGCCCCATGCGTCGGCCGTTTTGTGGTATAATACGCGCGGGTGGAGCGGTTGTTGGGCATTATGGCAGGGGAGGAGTGCGGATGTCTCGAAAAAGCGGCGCAGAGCTGGTTTCTCGAAACGGCTGCTTCGCCACCGCCCGGCAGAAATGAAGTACGCGATTATGAGCGATGCGCACTCGAATCCGGCGGCGCTTGACCTTGCGCTCAGGGATGCCAGGAGACGGAAGTGCGAAATGTTCGTGTTCCTTGGGGACACGACCGGGTATGGCTATGACGTGAAGTCGACGCTGAAGCTCGTCAGGGAGAACTTCGACGCGGTCATACTGGGCAACCATGATTCCGTGTGCTCCGGCGCGGAGGACGGAGATCTCATCCGGATCAACTCGCACTACGACATCGACCGCTCCCAGGGGCAGGTCCTTTCCAAAGGCGACATCCGCTGGCTCCGCTCGCTTAAGCACACATACGAGAACGACGACTTCATCTGCGCGCACGGCGACTTCGTGGATCCCGCCGGATGGGGGTATGTGATCGAGCCTGTGGAGGCTCTCGGCAGCTTCATGTCATGCCGGCGCGACCTCATGTTCTGCGGCCACACCCACCACGCCTGCGTCTGGGAGCTTGTCGGGAAGCGCCTCGCAAACCGGTTCGAGGACAGGCTCGGAATCCCCGCGACGCGCTTCGAGACGATTTCGTTCAAGCTCAGGAAAGGGGGCAGGTACATCATCAACGTCGGATCCGTCGGCTATCCGCGCTACGACCTGTGCTGCTCCTATGCAATCTACGACTCGAAGACGGGGAGGGTGGCCATACGGAGGCTCCCCTTCGACTTCAAGGGCTACATCATGAACATGATCGCCGCGAAGATCGATCTTCCGCAGTGGCTGTCCGAGATTCTTATGGCCGCGTCCGGCAGGGCCAGGCAGTGACGCCGCCCGTCCGCCGCGTCAGACTCCGCCCTGCGCGAGCGTTTCGTTCAGGCTGCCTGTGCGGTAGCCGCGGAGATCGAGCGCGACATACGCAAAGCCGAAGCCGGCCAGCGCGGCGGAAATCTCCCCCGCGCGGGCGGCGATGCGCGGAATCGCGTCCGCCGGCGCCTCTATCCGCGCGATGTCGCCGTGCGAGCGGACGCGCAGCTGCCTCAGCCCCAGGCCCGATTCCATCAGCCACTCCTCGGCGCGCTCGACGCGCTCCAGGCCGGCGGACGTTATGCGCTCGCCGTACGGGAACCGCGACGCAAGGCATGCGAACGACGGCTTGTCGGCCGTCGGCAGCCCCATCTTCCCCGAGAGCGCCCGTATCTCCGCCTTTGTCAGGCCGGCGTCATGCAGCGGACTTCCGACGCCAAGCTCCTTGATCGCCCGGTGTCCCGGACGGTAGTCTCCGTCGTCGTCCACGTTCGACCCCTCGAGCACGGCGGCCAGGCCGTTCGCGTCGGCGAAAGCCAGGATCTGTCCGAAGACGGCCTTCTTGCAGTGGTAGCACCGGTCCGGCGGATTTTCCGCGAACCCGGGCACCGCGAGCGCGTCGAAGTCGATTGTCGCGTGGTGTACGCCGTTGGCGCGGCAGAACGCCGCCGCCTCGTCGAATTCACGCTTCGGGAACGCGGGGGAGCGGACCGTTACGGCCGTCACCCGGTCGCCCAGCTCCTCGTGCGCCACATGCAGGAGAAAAGTGGAGTCCACCCCGGATGAAAACGCCACGGCGGCGCTTGCGGTCCTGCGCAACGCGGCGCGCAGCCGCGCGAGCTTCGCCTCGGCTTCGCCCTCGCACGTCATCGCTTCCCCCAGTGCGGCGAATCGCCGCGCCTGTTCCAGAGTATGGTCTCGCCGATGGCGCCGACGCGCCGCTCGAGACAGCCGCGGCAGAGCCCCGAGTTCTCGTTTAGGCAGGGCTTCCCGGCGTAGAGCTGGTAGTCGGAGCGGTAGCGCGTCTCGGTGACGTTCGGCATGATCACGTTCGCGCCCGCGAGGAGCCCGCGCTCGCGCCCGTCGTCCGCGAGCGCCTGCAGCGCGGTAGCGGCGGCGATGTTCACGTCATGAAGGTAGAGCCGCGTCGCGGCGATCATGCGGAGTCCGAGCTCCAGGCGCTCTCTGCGCAGTTCGGGCGTCCACGGCGCGTCCTTGCCGAGCGGCGTGTCGGCATGTGGGATGTACGGGCCCATGCCGATCATGTCCAGGTCCTCGGACGCGAAGAACTCGATGTCGGACGCGAGATCGTCCGCCGTCTGCCCGGGAAGCCCCGACATGACACCGCTCCCGACCTGGTATCCGCAGCGGCGGAGCGCGCGCAGGCAGTCGCGGCGACGTTCCCACGAATGATCGGCCGGATGCAGTTTCGCGTAGAGCTGCGGATTCGACGTCTCGATTCGCAGTAGATAGCGGTGCGCGCCGGCTTCGCGCCAGCGGCGGTAGGTCTCCTCTGGCTGCTCGCCGAGGCTGATCGTGACGCCGAATTCGTCCCCGCCGAAGCCGTGAATGCGCTTCAGCACGTCCTCGACGAACGAGGCGTTGGCTTCGCCGGTCAGTTCGCCGGACTGGAGGACGACGCTGCCGTATCCGGCCTTGTGCGCCCATTCCGCTTCGCGGACGATTTCGTCCGCGTCCATGCGGTACCGGCGGACCTTGCCGTTGCTCTTCCTGATCCCGCAGTAGTAGCAGTCCTTGCAACACGCATTCCCGAATTCGATCAACCCCCTGAACGAGACGCGCCGCCCGATTTCGCGGCACTTGACGGCGTATGCGGCGGCGTAAAGGGCCTCCGTGTCCGGCCAGGTCAGCACCTCGGCCAGCTCCCGGTGCGTCAGCGCCCGCGGCGCTCCGGCCGCCTTGTCCAGCAATGATGTCATGAAGCGATATTATACAATATTTCCCGCAGGTCTGTCGTGCTTCCGCCATGGGGGCGGACGGCGGAGGCCCTGGCCGGGATTACGGTGCGGACGGAATCGCCGTGCTGCCTTGCGCGCCGGCGGCGCGGAGGCCGGAGACCGGGGGACGTAGGTTCAGCGGACGGAAAGCTCGGGGTGCCAGGTGAAGGCGGTGATGTTGCGGCAGCGAACCGACGTCGGCTGCCCCTCGAATGTCGAAAGCACCTCGACGCCGTCCGAGACGGCGGTGATCGCCGGCGCGCGGATGAATGTCATCTTCGTGTCGGGTATCCCGTCCCATGTGCCGACGGTCGTGAAGCTGCCGAGCTGGCGTCCGTAGGCGTTGCGCCTGACGGTGACGGGCAGCACGCCGAACCACTTTTCCGGGCGCGTGCCGTCGCGGCTTCCCGGGTCGTCGATCCTCTCCGCGAGGAGTATGAGCCCCGCGCACGTCGCGAACACGGGAAGTCCGCCGTCGATCTTCGCCCTGAGCGGGTCGAAGAGCCCGAGGTCCTTCATGAGCTTGCCCTGGACGGTCGATTCGCCGCCGGGGAGCGCAAGAAGATCCATGCCGCGGTCGAGGTCAGACCGCTGCCGTATCTCGAACGTCTCCGCGCCCAGCGCGCGCCAATACGCCTCCATCTCGGCGAACGCGCCCTGAACCGCCAATACTCCGACTTGCATTATTCTCTATCCTATGTTATTTAACGCAGAGGCGCGGAGTACGCAGAGCGGGGAAAGTGTTGTGCCGATCTCTGCGCACTTTGCGTCTCTGCGACTCTGCGTTGAAAACTACTTCCCGCGTTCTTCCATTATGGTCTCGATTTCGTCGGCGTTGATGCCGACCATGGCGGGACCGAGGTTCTCGGAGAGCTTCGCGAGAAGCTTCGAGTCCTGCCAGTTGGTGACCGCCTGCACGATCGCGGCCGCGCGCTTTGCAGGGTCGCCGGACTTGAAGATGCCCGAACCCACGAACACGCCCTCCGCGCCCAGCTCCATCATG
>JAFRJH010000214.1 GCA_017432385.1 Kiritimatiellia bacterium | reverse complement strand
GGGCATCCCGTCCGCAAGCGTGGGCTCGCCGCCGGTCAGGACTACGCTCCGGGGGCGGAACCGCGAGACTTCGCCGACCAGCCCGTCGAGCGTGAGCGAAAACCGCTTCGCCACGTCCGTGTCGCACCACGGACAGGAGAGGTTGCAGCCGGCGAAGCGCACGAACACGCACGGCCGGCCGGAGTTCCGCCCCTCGCCCTGCAGCGACTCGAAAATCTCGACGAGGTCGTAGGTCAAAGCTTCTTCAGCACGTTCCTGATCGAGCGCTCGCGGGCCTCGACGGACTCGCAGAGGCGGAACTGGACGCGCGCGCGGTTGAGGTTCTGCTCGGGCTGCGTCGTCTTGAAGTACACGTTCCCGGCGAGATAGTCCTGGAAGAACCGAAGCCCCAGCTCGAACGGAAGAAGCCGTATCGAGTCGAAGAGGTACTCGCGGTCGGCGTCCGTCATGAACGCGCCCGCCTCGCGCATGTAGCCCTTGCAGAAAGCCGTGGCGAGATCCTCGTCGAAGACGACCTTCGCGAGGTTCGACTCCTCCTCTCCGGCGGGGTTGCAGATCGAGCGCAGCGCGTCGCCGAAGTCGATGTGTATGAGCCCCGGGGAGACCGTGTCGAGGTCTATCATGGCGGTGCCCTTCCCCGTGACGTCGTCGATCATGATGTTGTTGACCTTCGGGTCGCCGTGGAACATGCGCTTCTTGAGCTCGCCCTTCTTCTCGGCCTTCTCGAGGCACAGCGCGAGCGAACGGCGCTCCTCGACGAACCTGGCGAGCCTGACGGCCTCCATCGACGCGCCGAGGAGGTCCTTCGCGGCCTTCGTCTTCAGCGTCCTGTCGTACGCCTTCAGGTAGCCGCTCGTGATGTGGAAGCCCGGGAGGGGGTCCTTGATGGTCTTCGGGTCCATGTCGCTGATGAGGTAGTGGAAGTGGCCGAGCGCCGCGCCGCACTCCATCGCGTGCTCCGGCCCCTGCGCGACGTCGAAGGCGTGGGCGGACATGATGCGCGTGATGACGCGCCAGACCTCGCCCTTGTCGTCGACCACGTAGTCCCTGGAGTCCTTCGACTTGATGATGCGCGGCATCTGCCACACGCGGTCGTCGCGCCCCTTGTCCGCGTCGTCCTCGAGCTTCTCGTGGCAGTGCTTCGTCACCTCGTGCATGTTCTCCATGATGACCTCGGGCTGCGGGAACACGTTGCGGTTCACGCGCTGGAGGATGACCTGGGTCTCGGTGAACGTGTTGCGGTATATCGCGAGAAAAGTGTCGTTGATGTTGCCGTTTCCGAACGGCTGGAGGGCCACGAGCCGCCCCTTGATGTTGAACCTGTTGATCAGTAGCGATAGCTCCATTTTCCGTCCTTCCTTTCCTTGTCCTTGTCCAGACCGCGCCCCGAACGCTCAGAGCTGCTTCAGATAGAATGCGTCGTGGGTGATGGCGAAGGCCTTGTCCTCGTCCATCGCCTTGCGCTCGTGTCCGGCGCCCCACGTATCGGAATAGAATATCCTGTGCGTCTTCTGGTTGTAGCCGATTATGAGGCGCATGTGCCCGCCGGACGCCTGCGGGATCTCGGGCTCGGGGAACATGCCGAGCGTCACCCCCCAGAAGACGGGCGTGCCGGAGTCGATCTGCGTCTTCACGCCGTTCAGGAACCTCCTGAAGCGCGAGTCGCGCGTGCGCATCTTCAGCACCACCTCGGGCTTCATGCGCTCGCGGATCATTCCGACCATTATCGTGTTCCCCTGCATGCACGAGGCCACGTCGATCTCCGGCGAGCGCATCGACTTCGCCGCCTTGTTGTACTGCTCGACCTCCTTGTAGATGTCCTTGACGGTCCCGTTCATGGACACGATCGGCTGGAAGCCGAGCCTGTTCTTCGCGCCGACCGCCCGCACCGTCTCGATCATCCTGTCGACGGACGTCCCGCCGTCCGCCGTCGAGCCCGCCATCTGCGCTATCTGGTGCTCGTCGACGTCCTTGCCGAAATACCTGAGGACGCGCTCCGAAACCGCGCAGGCGCAGTAGCCCTTCTGCCCCTGGTCCACCATCGGCACGTTGTCGATCCAGACATCCCCCTCGGCGTTCTTCACGACGTTCGCCTTGTGGTTGGGCTTCCTGTCCCTCCTGATCGCGATGCTCGGCGCCCTGGCCGCGGACTTCGGCGAGACGGTCACGCGGACGTAGTCCGCCGTCAGGACCTTCGCCTTCGCGCCGTCCACGCCCCACGCCAGCTCCACGTCGTTAGTCCCCTTCGTGAACCGCCGCACGTACTGGAAGCCGCCGGTCCTGAGCTTCGTCTTCGCGGCGCCGGCCTCAGGCTTCGCGCCGGGCTCCACGGCGGCGGCGACCTTTCCGAGAAGCTCCCCGAGCCTCTGCGCGTCCAGCGCCTCGGACCCCTTGCTGTCCCCGCGGTTGTACATCGACATCTCGAGCTTCGACGGACGGTCCTCGCGGCAGTAGATCCGCGCCTCCCACACCTCCAGCCCGTTCCACGTGCACGCGCCGCGGCACATGCAGTTCGCGACGTCCTTCCTGTCGCTGGCGTAGCGGAAGCCGTCGGCGCGGTGCTCCTGGACGAAGGCGTCGCACGAGCGCTCCCAGTCCGCGGGGGAGGAGAACAGGGCGGAGAGGTCGCACGCGGCGACGATCAGCGGGAGCGCGAATGCGAGCATGGCGTGAAGTCTATCCTCCTCTGCCGGAAGTCAACCTTGGCGACGTGCACCTTCATGCGGTCGCCTATCCTCCACGACCCCCCGCCCGGCGCGCTGAGAGTGCGGTCCGATTCGTTGTACCTCACGAAACGGCGCGAAAGAACGCTCACGTGGACGAGCCCCGACACAGCGAGCTCGGGAATCTCCACGAAGCAGCCGAAGGGCGTGCACTTCGAGACGACGGCGTCGTAGTCCAGGATCTGCCGCGAGTCCAGCTGGGACTCGAGAAGCCTGTACTTCTTTATCTCGACGAGCCCGCGCTCGGCCTCCGCCGCGACCTCCTCCATCTCGCTCGCGTGCTCCGCCCATTTCGCGAGAACGCCGGGCGACACCTTCGCCGACGCGCCCTTCACGCCCGCCTTCTGGTCGAGGTACGCCGCGAGCTGCCTGTGGAGCGTCAGGTCCGGGTAGCGCCGTATCGGCGACGTGAAGTGGGCGTAGTACCTCTTCGCGAGGCCGAAATGCCCCATCGTAGTGGAATCGTACACCGCGCGCTTCATCGACCGCAGGGCCATAACGGCGATGGTCGGATACAGCGGATGCGACTTTATCGAACGCAGGAACTGCGCGAACACCTTCGGGTTCTCGATGTTCCCGACCTTGACGCCGAGCCCGCGGAGCTCGGCGCGGAGCATCATGACCTTCTCCTCGTCCGGCGGCTCGTGGAGCCGCGCCAGTATCTTGACCCCGTTCGACCAGAGCTCCTTCGCGACCGCCTCGTTCGCGGCGACCATGCACTCCTCGATCATCTTGTGGGAGTCGTCGTAGGGGCGCGTCACGATGCCGGTCATCTCGCCGTATCCGTCGAGGATCAGCTCCGCCTCGGGGATCTCGATGTCCAGCGCCCCCGCGGCGAACCGCTTCGCCCTGAGCTCGCGGGCGAGCTCGTTCACGGCGAGCACCACGGCGCGCTCCTTCGGGCCGAGCGGACCGCCCTTCGCCTTCCTGCCGCCGGATATGACGCGCATGACCTGCTCGTACGTGAACCTGGCCCTGGAGCGTATCACCGACTTCGCGAACACGCGCTTCGTCATCTCCCCGGAACTGTCGAAGGTCATGAAGACCGAGAACGCGAACCTGTCCTCGCCCGGGACGAGCGAGCAGACGCCGTTCGAGAGCGCCTCCGGCAGCATCGGCACCACGCGGTCGGCGAGATACACGCTCGTCGAGCGGCGGAACGCCTCCCGGTCGATCGCGCTCCCCGGCTTCACGTAGTGCGAGACATCCGCTATGTGCACGCCGAGGACGCGGTTCCCGCGCCGGTCCTTCTCGAGGCTTATGGCGTCGTCGTAGTCGCGCGCCGTCACGGGGTCGCACGTGAATATGAACTTCTTCCTGAGGTCGAGGCGCCCCGAACGGGCGATCGAGCGCTCGTCCGCCTCCAGGGCCGAGATCGCCTTCGCCTCGCGCATGACGTCCGCGGAAAAGCCCTTCGGCAGCTTGAAGAACTTCATCACCGCGGCGGTGTCCTCGCGCGGGGTCCTGCCCGGAGGCGGGAACAGAGTCTCGTTCGGGTCGCCCTTCACCTCGCCCCCTCAGAATTCCAGAGCGTCGTACATCATCGCGAGGAACTCGCCGTACGCCATGCGCTTCTGCTCCATCGAGTCGCGCTCGCGGACAGTGAACGTGCCGTCCTGCACGGTCTGGGCGTCGACGGTGATGCACCACGGCGTCCCGGCCTCGTCCTGGCGGCGGTAGCGGCGCCCGATGGCGCCGGAGACGTCCCACATGCAGTTCACCTTCTTCTGGAGCTTCGTGAAGATGTCGCGCGCGATGCGGTCCTGGTCCGGGTCCTTCTTGATGAGCGGGAAGATCGCGACCTTGACCGGGGCCACCTTCGGATTGAAGTGCAGCACCGTGCGGACGTCCTCCTTGCCCTTCTCGTCCGTGAGCTTCTGCTCCTCGTACGCCTCGCAGAGGAGCGCGAGCATCAGGCGGTCGACGCCAGCCGACGGCTCGATCACGTGCGGGACGTACTGTCCGTCGAAGAGGTTCTCGCAGAAGACCTTCGCCTTCGCCGC
>JAFRJH010000213.1 GCA_017432385.1 Kiritimatiellia bacterium | reverse complement strand
TTGAACGAGCATTCGTAGTCATTCGGGTCAATTTGCACCGGATCAGCAAAAAGCGGCATCGCAAGCGCCGCCGCGCACATCGCGGCGAAAACCGCCCCCCTCGGTTTCATGCAGACATGATGATTGAGCATAGTTTTACCTCCTTTGTTTCAACTGACACCTAAACATCGCCATACAGAATGCGAACTGACTACCTGATGATGATCATGAGGCCCTTGACATCATTCGGTCTCGCCTCGCCGTAGGTGGTGAATGTCGTGTTGTTCTTGATTGTGTCGTACGTCGCTTTGACCCAGGCGTCGGAACGGGCAACCGAAGATATGCGCACCTCGTCGATCCTGCCGGGCCACACCTTGTTGTCCGAGCACGTATAGTTGGCCAAGAACAGCGTCGTCCTGGTCAGTGGAGCGCGAAAGTCGCCCGCCGCCGACTGGGCAACAGTCATGGAGCCGTTCAGCATGACCTTGCCGCCAGCCTCGGCGTCGTACTTTGCGGCATGATAGTTCCACTCAGCCCGTGCAGCAAGGGGCATTGAGCCGCCGGGCGTAGCATACGCCTCGCCGGAAGCGAACCCAGAATTCAAAACGATCTTGCCCTTGTTCCCGGAAGACGACGCCTCGTACAGCCTGTACACGGTCGGATACGTCGAATTGTCCGTCGTCAGCTCCTTCATCAAAACGCCATCTTTAGACGCTTCAGACGGGGCATGATCGTCCTGCCAGGTCCACAGCTCGGCAGTGAACGCAGACGTGCCGACTCGCATCACGCGCGCGGATTCGTTTCTCATTCCGCCGCCGCCGTTGACGCCAATTCCGAACAGGACGGAGTCTCCAACAACACCTTCCTGTCCAAGCGTCGCAGACCCCTTGCTGTTGTAGTCCTCGGTGAACGCAGACCCGCCGCCAGTCGCGTCCGCAAGCGTGACATAGCCACTGTCTCCAAGTCCACCGTTCATGTGCCAGACACCGAGATAGCCGTTCGCCCAGACTGCGGTGGCGTCGACTGCGGGCGCCATGTTCCAGCCATAATATGCCGTGATCTTTGTCCCTGCATTTAGCAATGGCACCTTAACCCAAACAAGCGAAACGCCGTTCGTGTTCCATGTGTCGACATCGCTAAAAAGGAGATTGCCGTTCGCGTCTGCAAAACGCAGGTCCCCGCCGTTTGGCCTAAGGCAGTCGGCATACTTGAAGCCGGCAATTTCGGATTCCGATATCTTGACGAGAACGGGGAAGTCCTCAAGCTCCTCGCCTCCCTCGTATCCGGGGAACGACACCGTGAACCTATGCGAATACTTCGTCCAGTCGTTCTCCACCGAGTAAACGGCGAAACCATCTGCTTCAACACAGTCGCGGGTCGCCTGCACCCAGTCCGCAGAGCGGGCAACCGAGGAAATTCGCACTTCGTCGATGTAGCCGAGGTAGGACGAGCTGCTGGACGTCCTGTCGTTGCCGAGGACGACTGGTATCTCGCCTTGTGAATAGAGCGAACAACCCGTCCCCCCCACCGTGGTATAGTAAACATACCCGCCGTCGGCATACTCCGTCAGGCGTCCATCGGCACCAGTGCGCGTAAACGCGATGTGCATCCACTCGCCGTAGACAAGATCAACGGCGGACGCCGGCGGATATGTCAGCGTCGGATCGTCGGCGGACGTGGATGGAGAAAGAACCGGGCTGCCGCTGAGGTTCTTGTGTGCGTAGAAGTAGTAGCTGCCGGAGTTCCAGGCGGTGCGTTTGGAAAGGATGGCACGGTTCGCGGACGTATCGACGTTCGTCTGGCAGACCCACATCTCGAACGTGGTGTCCATTGACGTACCGATGGCATTCCCGCTGTCGTTCACCTGGAGCCCGCCCTTCTTCGCGCCATCCTTGCTGAAGCCAACCGCCCCGCCGATTGCGCCGGCTGCGGAAAGGTCAACCTTGTCGGCGTCGCCCGATGCGCAGACGAAGTCATGGCCATTGGACGTGGAGTCCTTCTGAGTCAGATTCCCCGAACTGCCAAGGTGCCACACGCCGACGTAGCCGTTGGACCACACGTCGGCCGCCGTTACGGCCGGCTGCTCGCCCGAGCCCTTGTAGCCGTAGAGCACCTTGATCACTGTCTCCTTGGTGAGCGACGGGATCTTGACCCAGACGAGAGACTCGCCGCTCGCGTCCCAAGTGTCGATCTCGTGCGAAAGGAGGTTGCCGTTCGAGTCGGCGAAGCGCAGATTCGCGCCGTCCGCGCACTTCGCGTAGTTGAAGTCGTTCAGCGCCTTGGAAAGCCGCATCAGCACCGGGAAGTCCGCAAGCGTCGAAGCGCCCTTGTATCCAGCGAACTTGACGTTGAACGAGCATTCGTAGTCATTCGGGTCAATTTGCACCGGATCAGCAAAAAGCGGCAGCGCAAGCGCCGCTGCGCACATCGTGGCGAAAATCCCCGCGGACCTCATAAAGTTGTGCCTTGTGTGCATTTCCTGATCTCCCTTGACGTAAAAAGATTCCTGCAACAAACTCTTCAACTACTGATATTGTACCAAACCGCCCCTGCTGGTTGCAAGGACGGCTTGTCGGTCAGTCATGTCCCGCACTGAACCGCCGTGGCGGCCGCAATGCGGGACGCCTGGCGTTACTTGTCGATCTCGTCGAGGAGCTTCTTGAGCGCGCCTGCCTTCTCGCGGGCCTTGGCGGCGCGCTCCATCGCGGAGTTGTCACCAGCAAACTTGGCGTACGCGCTGATGACCTCCGGAACGGGCTCGAGGAGCTCGGCGATTGCCTGCTTCATCTCCGCGATGAGCGGAGCGCACTCCGCGTCGCGTCCGAGCTCGCGCAGGGCCTTCACGCGCCAGTAGTCCATCTCGCCCGCCTTGATCCAGCCCTTGAGCGAGTTCTCGAGCTCGGCCTTGTAGCCCGCCTCGTCGCCCAGCGCCTTCTTGCACTGCGCCATGAAGTAGCGGCTCTTCGGCTCCGTGCCCGCGTCGCCCGGACGGCCCGCCTGCAGGTTCTCCGGATACGTCGTCGACTCCTCGAAGTACTTGAGCGCCGTCTTGTAGTCCTTCTTGGCCATCAGGTCCTGCCCAAGTCCGAGGCAAGAGGCGACGAACGGATCGAGAAGCCCCTCCGCGCCTTCCCACACGTGGAAGCGGCGCGTCGTCAGGATCTCGTGCGCCTCGGCGTAGCGTCCGACGGCGTTGAGCGTGTAGGCGAGGCGCAGCACGCACGGATCGTACTTGTAGACCGTGTCCTTGTACTTCTCCATGAGCGCGAGGCGCTCGGCGGCGGGGAGGTTCAGCTTCTCAGCGAGCTTGCCGGCCTCGTCGAGCGTGCGGAAGTGCGGCTCGGCCTCGAGCGACTTGAGGTACCAGTCGTACGCCTCCCTGCTGGGGACGCCGGACGGCACGCCCGTGTTCGTGAAGTAGGTGCCGGGATGCGACACTCCGAAGCCGATGCACCGGAGAGCGAGCGCGTGCTTCGGGTTGATCGCGACGCACTTCTTCCAGTCCGCCAGCCCCGCATCCTTGCGGTCGTGGTTCCACTCGTCGCAGCCGAGGTAGTACCAGGTGTTCGCGAGCTCCGGCGCGGATTTCGCCGCCATCATCAGCACCTCTTCCTCTTCCAATCGGTTCGGGAAGCAGTAGTCGGTCGGCATCGCGTTGGCGGCCTCGTAAGCGGCCTTCGCGGCCGCCTTGTCGCCCTTCTTCTCGAACGCCGCACCCTTGAAGTATCCGAAGAGCGCGTTCTTGTAGCTGTCGCACGCGGCGATCGTCTCCGTGAGCGGGAGAGCGCCCTCGGTCCGGTACGGCTTCTCGGCGGCGGCCTTGGCGAGCGCGGCGTCGCAGAGCGCGATTACCTCGTCCCACGCGCCGATGCCCCAGTAGTCGCTCACGCACTCGAGGAGCTGCTGCGCCTTGAGTCCGCGGTTCTTCTCCGCCGCGGCGAATCCGTCGCGCTCGACGACGCCCCAGTACTCGAGCGGATCGCACTTCTGCGCCCTGTCGAAGCACGCCCTGGCGTCGCCGGCCTTGCCGAGCTTCTTCAGGAATATCCCCTTCATCGTCCAGAGCTTTGCCTCGTCCTGTCCAAGCGCGAGCGCGTCGTCGATGCGGGCGAGCGCCTCCTCGAAGTCGCCGCGGAGCGCCGCGATGCGCGCGATCTCGACGTAGGACTCCTTCTTGTAGGAAAGGCGCCAGGTGCAGCGCCAGAAGAGGTCCTCTGCGCGCTTCAGGTTGCCCATCTGGCGTTCGACGAGCGCGAGGTAGTACTCGGGCGCTGCGTCGAGTGCGCGGGTGAAGTTCTGCGTCGCGCGGTCAACGGCCTTCTCGAGGTAGGGCTTCGCCTCGGCGTAGCTGCCGTTCTTCGCGAGGCGCACGCCCATCGCGAGGTTGGCCTTCGTGTAGTCGGGGTCGATTTCGAGCGAGCGCCTGTAGTACGGCTCGGGGTCGATGAGGCCGTTGTGGAACTGGTCGAGGCGGAGTCCGATCTCGTAGGCGAGCTCGGCGCTCGTGTACTCCTTCGGGGGCTTCGGGTTCGCGACCTTGGGCGGAAGCTCCACCTTGCCCTGCTCCGGGACGGGCGTGTAGGAGAGGAACACCTTGCCGTTCGCGTCCGCGATCGCGGCGGTATAGCGCTGGTCGGCAACTCCCTTCTCGGCGGCGACCGTCTTGCACCAGGGTTTGTCCGGGTCGATTGCGACGCCCTTCTCCGTGAAGACAGCATCGCGGTCCTTGTAGAGCGTGATCGTGCAGTCCTTGAGGACGCGCGTCGAGTGGAAGCCGACGAGCATCTTGTCGTCCGCAAGGCGGTCGACGTTGACAGCGCCGTCGATCGTGACGTTCTTGATGCCGCCGATGCCCTTCACCGGGAACCAGAACTGCTTGACCTTGCGCGTCTCGTAGGGCGCGATCCAGGAGTAGTCGGGCTGGTTGTCCGACCAGCAGCCGACCATCAGCTCGAGGTACGGACCGTCGTTGTCGGTGAGCACCTTGTCCCAGACGTGCGCCTCGGGGAAGTTGCCCCAGAGGAAGAACTTCTTGCCGACGGTGATGTGGCGGTTCGAGACATGCGCGGTGCCGCACTTCTTCTTGTGGTCGAAGCCGGCGAGCCAGGCGTTGTCGGGGTCCATGCCGAAGATGGAGCGCGACTCGATGGTGAAGTTCTTCCACCAGCTGAGGTCCATCTGTCCGGAGATGTCGTCGGCATACTTCGAGCGCTGCGAGGGAAGAAGCTCCGTCTCCTCTTTCCTGGGGCCGATCGGATACGAGGTCCAGTAGTTCTTGTGGTGGTCGAACCCGAGGTGCATCGACGGCGGGAAGAGTATCTGGTAGTCGTCGCCGCAGTGCACCGAGACGTTCGCCCAGTAGATCATCGTCTCGATCCAGGGCTGGCGATTCATGAACACGTTCTCGGCCTGGAGCACCGCGCGGTCGGGGAGAAGCGAAAGCCCGATTGTCCACTTGAGGCGGCGGCGGAGCTCCGTCTCGCCGATCCAGACGGTCTTCGAACCGTCCGCGTTCGCGACGTACCGCCAGTCGATCGGCATGGCGGTCGTCGCACGGTGGTGGTGCGGGAAGTTCCACTCCACGCCGCCCGAGATCCACGCGCCGAGCATGCCGATGAGGGCCGGCTTTATGACGTGCTGGCGGTAGAAAGTCTCGAAGCCCGTCTGCTTGTCGGTGAGGTTGAGGAGGTGTCCGCCGTGCTCGGGGAGAAGGCCCATCTGGAGCCACTTGTTCTCGAGCGTCAGGTACTTGTACGTCTCGTCGAACTTCTCGTCGTGCAGCACGTCCTGCATCGGGTACGGGTAGACGCGGCCCTGCGCGCCCTGGTAGACGCGGCCCGTGAAGAAGAGCGGATTCTTGTCGTACCCGCCAGGCGCGTAGGTGGGAAGGACGATCTTGTCCTCCTTGAACTGGACTTCCGCGGCGGACGCGGACATGCCTGCTGCTGCTATGCTCACTGCAAGAACTCTGGTTATGGTTTTCATGCCCCTATTGTATCACGCCCCTCTCCGGTTGTGGTGCTCTTTTGGGCGCAAATTTTATGCCTTATCGGGCACAGGGAAGAAGCATTGGCTTCCGTATGTTTTCAGCACATAATTCCCATTTGCGAGGAGGAACCAGAGCCGGGGGGCAGGTTATATCCGCGTTTTCCGGCGGAGACTTCGCGTCGCTGCGGACAAGGCGCGCCGCGAAAGCGCCGTCGGTGCCGCTCGAGAACGGAACGGACTCGCCGCTTCCGTCGAGGACGAACTCGGGATGTCTGGCGATGAACGCCTCCGCCTGGGCCGCGTTCTCCTCTGGTTCGTTCGAGCATGTGGAGTAGACGAGCACGCCGCCGGGCGCTACGAGCGCCGCCGTCTTGTCGAGACTCTCCGCCTGGAGCTTCACCAGGGACGCGAGCCTCTCCTCGCTCCAGTTCCACCGCGCGTCGGGGCGCCGACGCAGGACGCCCGTGTTCGAGCAAGGAGCGTCGACGAGCACCTTCGCGAACGGCGTCGCGGATACAAACGCAACGTCCCCCGCGCCGGACACCTCTATAGATCCGCCGAGACCGGTGCGCCTGACATTCTCCTCGAGCGTCCTCCGTCTCCTGGGGTTCACCTCGCATGCCAAGACCTTCGCGCCGCGCCAGGCTATCTGGATCGACTTGCCTCCGGGCGCGGCACATGCGTCGAGGACGCGGTCGCCCGGCTTCGGGTCGAGCATCTCCACGGCGAGCCGCGTTCCTGGGTCCTGCACGATGAAAGCGCCCTCGGCGTAGCCCTCGACGTCCTCCACCCGGCGTCCGCGTCCGAGTGCGGCGAAGCTTCCGTCGCGACGCGCGAGCCACGTCTCGGCGGGCTCGTTGTGCCATCTGCAGAGACGCTCTGCGTCCGCCTCCCCGAACCGCGCCTTCCAGCGATCGACGAGGGCCGAGGGGAAGCTCTCGCGCTCGGCGAGCGGAGCGGAGGCCAGCATCCGCTCGAGTTCGGCGCGGCGGCGAATCAGGTTGCGGAGGACTCCGTTCACGACCTTCGCCACGCTCGGATTCCCGCACTCCTTCGCCGCGTCGACCGTCTCGTTCACCGCCGCGAAATCTGGGACGTCTGGCATGTAGAGCACCTGCGCGGCACCGGTGTAGAGCAGCGCCTCAAGCTCTCCCTTCGGCCACTTCCTCACGAGTTCGCCGAGGACGCGGCGCAGCGGGCGGAGCCGGCGGATCGCCGTGTACACGACATCCTGCACGAAGGCGCGGTCCGCGCCGTCCGGAAGCAGGTTCTGCGGGAATTCCCTCGTCGCCAGCCATCGCGCCATGGCGAAGGCGGCCGCTCTTCTAGAGTTTCTCATGATTCGAAGAACTCCTCCACCCTGCGCAGGAGCTCCGGCGCGTCCGCGACGGTGTGGACCGACGCCGGAATCGACCTGCGGAATATCGCCCCGTAGGGCTTCGTGACTATCCTCGGGTCCGTCACGACCACGACGCCGCGGTCGCGCTTGGTGCGGATGAGCCGCCCGAACCCCTGCCTGAACTTGATCACCGCCTCGGGGAGCGCGTAGTCGCGGAAGGAGCTGCCGCCCTCGCGGTCGATCTTCTCGCTCCTGGCCTCGACTATGGGATCCCCCACCATCGCGAACGGCAGTCGCGCGATGACGACGCACGAGAGCGCCTCGCCCGCGACGTCCACGCCCTCCCAGAACGACTGCGCGCCGAAGAGGACCGTCCGCGGCGGATCCGCCGCGCCCGCGCCCTTGAGCGCCCGCGTCATCGACTCGCGGGAGCGTCCGTCGCCCTGCACGATGAGCTCTATCCCGTCCCTCTCCAGCGCCGCGCGCGCGTCCGCCGCGACGGTCTTCATCATCTCGTAGCTCGTAAAGAGCGCAAGGGCCCGTCCGCCCGTCTCGGAGAAGAGTTCCTCCATCATCGAGGCGAGCGCGGACGCGTAGCCGCCGGAATCGGCCGACGGGTCCGGCAGGCAGTCCGGAGCGAGGACAAGCGACTGCGCGAGGTAGTTGAACGGCGATACGGCGTTGAGGGTCCGGAACCTGTCGGAGCACCCGAGGCGCCGCGACATGTACTTGAAGTCGTTCCCGACGCGTAGCGTCGCGGAGCAGAGGACGACGGAGTCCTTCGCGTCGTAGAGCCGCGCGGCAAGCGCGTCCGCGACGGAAAGTGGCGCGGCGACGAGGCGGACGTGCGCGCGGCGCTTCTCAGGCCGGACGCGCTCAATCCAGTAGGCGTGGGTGTCGGTCTCGCCCTTCAGCACGAAATTCGCCTCGTTGGCGAACGCGACGATCGATTCGGCTATGCCATCGAGCTGCGCGGCGAGGTCGGCGCAGGCGTTCATTCCGCTCTCGGACGCGCAGAGCCCGATTCCGTCCCGCAGCCCGTGCAGGAGCGAGACGAGCTCCGCAAGCGCCGCGTCCATGCGCGTCTGCGCCTCGAAGAGGGCGTCCTCGCTCCATTCGCCCTCGGGATACTCCTTGAAGAGCCCGCGGACCGAATGCGCGCGCCGTCCGTCCACCACCCTGTATCGGACGGCCTCGCCCTGGTTCGACGGCTTCAGAAGCCGCTCGGCG
>JAFRJH010000212.1 GCA_017432385.1 Kiritimatiellia bacterium | reverse complement strand
TAGTCGCGGGCATCGTGAACGACAGGCTCATGACGTTCTTCGAGGAGAATCCGGCGACCGCGAAGATCGTCATCGAGAAGACCCTCCTCGCGGCGCGCGCCCGCGAAGCCGCGCGCGCCGCCCGCGAGTCGACGCGCCGCAAGGGCGTCATGGACGGCCTTTCGCTGCCCGGCAAGCTCTCCGACTGCTCCTGCCGCGACCCGTCGAAGACCGAGCTCTACCTCGTGGAGGGCGATTCGGCCGGCGGTTCGGCGAAGGAGGGGCGCGACCGCGCGACGCAGGCGATCCTGCCGCTCCGCGGCAAGGTGCTCAACGTCGAGAAGGCGCGCATCGACCGCGTGCTCGCGAACACCGAGATACGCTCGCTCATCACGGCGATCGGATGCGGGTTCGCGGAGGAATGGGACATCTCCAAGGCCCGCTACCACAAGATCATCATCATGACCGATGCCGATGTCGACGGCTCGCACATCCGCACTCTTCTTCTCACGTTCTTCTACCGCAAGATGCCGGAGCTCATCGAGAAGGGCTACGTCTACCTCGCCCAGCCGCCGCTGTACAAGGTCGAGCGCAAGAAGAAGATCGAGTACGTCCTCACCGACGGCGAGCTTACGCAGAAGCTGCTCACGCTCGGCCTCGACGACTTCGAGGTGAAGGAGAAGGACGGGCAGCCGATGGCGAAGGACCGCGCGAAGGCGCTCATGACGCTGCTCGCCGAGATCGAGGCGACGTCCAGGCTCGTCGAGGAGCGCGGCTACAGGCCGGAGGAACTCGTCCGCGACGAGTCGGCGACCGGCTCGGGGGCGTCGATGCTCAAGAAGGAGTTCTCTTCGCTCTCGGCCTACGGATACGGGCCGGAGGACTGGTTCGGGCCGGCCTCCGCCGCCGGCACCGCCTCCGCTGGCGGAAATCTCAGGAAGCTTCTCGACGACGTCCGCGCGCACGGCAAGGTGGGGCTTTCCATCTACCGGTTCAAGGGCCTCGGCGAAATGGACAAGGAAGAGCTCTACGACACGACGATGGATCCCGCGAAGCGCCGGATGCTGCGCGTGAAGCTGTCGGACGCAGTCGCCGCCGACCAGATGTTCTCGCTCCTCATGGGCGACGAAGTCGAGCCGCGCCGCAAATTCATCGAGGACAACGCGCTCAACGTGCGCAACCTCGACTTCTGAGAAAAAAAACTTCCCTTCCGTATCCCGGGGATACCGACCTGCGTTCCCCGGAGGAGTATAATACGCGGCAAATGAACATTAACCTCTACGGAAACTTTTGGTGGCGCAGCCTCGCTTGCAGAGCGTGGTGACGCCCGGTTTTTGCACTGGTATACGGTCGGCCTCGCTTTGCTTGAGCGGGGCCGAAGTTTTTTTTCTGGAATGCTACTGAAACGGAAACAGATCATGCTGAAATACCTGACAGAGGAGGAGTTTGAGAGGCGCACCGAGGACGGGTTCCGCACCCCGGTGTTCCGCGAGTTCCTGGCCGACCGCGAGACGCCGGTCTCGATCCTCACCAGAATCGTGGACGAGCCGAAGGACGTCTTCCTGCTGGAAAGCGTCTACAACGGCGAGCAGCGCGGACGCTACTCCTATCTTGGGCTGGACCCCGTCGCCGAGGCCCCGTCCTCGCCGTTCCGGGCGGCGCCGGAGCTGCCGTCCTTCCAGGGCGGCCGCGTCGGATACTACTCCTACGACGCGATCTCCGGCTTCGAGCCGCGCGTCCCCCGCCGCCGCGACGGCTCCACGCCGGCCGAGGCGTTCATGAACGTGGACACCTTCGCCGTGTTCGACTCCGTCCGCGACACGGTGACGATCGCGAAGGGTGCGGAGCGCGGCGGATCCGCCGCGGCGATGGCCGGCATCGAGGAGCTCCGCGAGAGGCTGCTCTCCGCGGACTCGATCGCGCGCTACGTGAAGGCGCACCGCGGCGAAGCCGCCGCGAAGCTCGGCGAGTTCGTGCCGGAGATGACGAGGGAGGAGTACTGCGGCAGAGTGCGGCGCTGCAAGGACGCGATACGCGCGGGCGAGGTGATCCAGATCGTCCCCTCCCAGAAGTTCACGGCGAAGACCGCGATCCATCCCCTCGCCCTCTACCGCGCGCTCCGGCTCGTGAACCCCTCGCCCTACGACTTCTTCCTCAGGATCGGCGGCAAGACGCTCATAGGCTCGTCGCCGGAGGAGCTTGTGCGGCTCGAGGGCGGGATCGGGTCGATCTCCCCGATCGCGGGGACCCGTCCGCGCGGCGCGACGCCCGCGGAGGACCGCGCGCTCGAGGCGGAGCTCCTCGCCGACCCCAAGGAGCTCGCGGAGCACATGATGCTCGTCGACCTCGCCCGCAACGACCTCGGGCGCGTCGCGAGGACCGGCACTGTCAAGGTCGAGAACCTCGCCCACGTCGAGCGGTACTCGCATGTCATGCACCTCGTGACCCGCGTGACCGGCGCGCTCGAGCCGGGCAGGGAGTCCGCGGAGGCGCTCTTCCGCGCTGCGTTTCCCGCCGGGACGCTCACCGGCGCGCCGAAGATCCGCGCCATGGAGCTGCTCGCGGAGCTCGAGAAGTCGCCGCGCGGCGTCTACGGCGGCGCTGCGGGGTACTACAGCAACACCGGCGACATGAACTTCGCGATCGTGATAAGGACGATGGTGCTGGAGGACGGGACGCTCACGATGCGTTCGGGCGCGGGAATCGTCGCCGACTCCGATCCTGACAGGGAGTACGACGAGACCGTAAACAAGGCCAGGGCCGTCTTCGAGGCGGCGAAGTTCGCGGAGGAGCTGCAATGATACTCATGATCGACAACTACGATTCGTTCACCTACAACCTGGTGCAGATGCTGCGTACGCTCGGCGCGGACGTGAAGGTCGTCCGCAACGACGCGATCGACGTGGACGGCATCGCTGCGCTCGCGCCCGAGGCGCTGGTCCTCTCGCCCGGGCCGGGGAACCCGGACTCGGCCGGAGTGACGCTCGCCGCGGTGAAGGCGTTCGCCGGGAAGATGCCCATATTCGGCATCTGCCTCGGCCACCAGTCGATCGCCCAGTCGTTCGGCGCGCGTATCGTCCCGGCGAAGCGCCTCATGCACGGCAAGACGAGCCGCATCCGCCACGACGGGAAGGGGCTCTTTGCCGGACTCGACCAGGGCTTCGCCGCAATGCGGTACCACTCGCTCGCCGTGGACCGCGCGACGCTGCCCGACTGCCTCGAGGTGACGGCGGAGAGCGAGGACGGCGAGATCATGGGCATCCGCCACAGGACGCTTCCGATAGAGGGCCTCCAGTACCATCCGGAGTCCGTGGGCACCCCGCAGGGCGTCCGCCAGCTCGCGAACCTCATCGAGCTCGCGACAGGGCGGAAGATGCGCCGGAGCGCCGCCCCCGACGCGCGCAAGGCCATCCTGGCAAAGGCGCTCGACGGCGTCGCGCCGGACGAGTCCGAGTCCGAGGGGTACTTCTCCGCCGTGATGTCCGGCGAGGTGAGCGAGGTCGAGCTCGCCGCGTTCCTCACGGCGCTCGCCAAGATGCCCGTCACGGCGGACGGCCTCACCGGCGCGGCGCGCGCGATGCGCGACGCGGGGGTGAAGGTCGACCTCGGCGGAATAGACGCCGTGGACATCGTCGGCACTGGAGGCGACGGCGCGGGCACGTTCAACGTATCCACGACCGCCGCGTTCATCGCGGCCGGGGCGGGCGTTCCGGTGGCGAAGCACGGCAACGTGGCCTCGACCTCGGCGTGCGGCTCGGCGGACGTCCTGCGCGCCCTCGGCTACAACCTCTCCGCGTCCGCCGAGACAGTCGCGCGGTGCGTACGCGAAGCCGGCATCGGGTTCCTCTTCGCGAGGGAGCTTCATCCCGCGATGCGCTTCGCCGCGCCCGTGAGGAGGACGCTCGGCTTCCGCACGGTATTCAACCTCCTGGGGCCGCTCACCAACCCGGCGCGGACGCGCCGCCAGGTGATAGGCGTCCCGCAGGAGCGGATTGCGATCGCATTCGCGGAGACGTTCCGCAGGCTTGGCTCGGTCCGATCGATGGTCGTCGCCGGCGATGGCGGGCTCGACGAGATCAGCCCGTGCGGATTCACGTTCGTGTCGTCGCTCGAGAACGGCGCGGTGAAGAACACGCTCCTCGACGCCGGCGCCGCGTACGGCGCGCGCCACACCGTCGCCGAGATAGCGGGCGGGGACGCGGCGCACAACGCGAAGCTGCTGCTGTCCGTCCTGGACGGGAGCG